>JANMCN010000250.1:0-26303 GCA_031361295.1 Acidobacteriota bacterium
CGACCTGCCCCGCGTCGCGACCCACCACGGTTTCTATCACGACTCCCTTCGCGTCCGCCGCGGGCCGGACTGTCGCGATCGAGTCCTCGAGAATACGGACGAGATCCACGGTGTCGACGTTCAGACGGATCTTCCCGGACATGACGCGCGACACGTCGAGTACGTCTTCAACCATCTGCGTGAGCGCACTGGCGTTCCGCTCGACGATCTCGAGGGCCCGCGCCTGGCGCGCCGGATCGATCACGCCGGTCCGCAGCATCCGTGCGTAGCCCAGGATGGCGTTCAGGGGCGTCCGCAACTCGTGGGAGAGCGTGGCGAGAAATTCGTCCTTGAGGCGATTGGCGGCGACCGCCTCGGCCCGCGCGGACTGCTCGCGATTGAGCAGCTCGGCGCGCTCGGCCTCGAGCAGCTTGCGCGCCGTGATGTCGAGCGTCACGCCGCGCATCCCCACCGGTCGGCTCTCCCCGTCCATGATCACGTTGGAGTGCGCTTCGACCCACACCACCTGCCCATCGCGGTGCACCCACCGGAACTCGCTGCGACCGGGCACGCCGTTCGCGAAAATGGCGCTGGCCTCGCGCGCCGCGCGTTCGCGGTCCGCCGGGTGCACGATGCTCAGCCAGAAGTTCGGCGTGGATGTCCAGTCCGCAGGGTCATAGCCGAGCATGGTCTTGACGTAATCGCTGACGAAGTCGATGCGCTGGGAGGCGGCGTCCGGCTCGCCCCAGGCTTCGTAGACGACACCCGGGACGTTGGCGACGACCTCGGCGAGCCGCTGGCGGGCGGCAGAGACCGCCTCGGCTGCCTGTACGAGGCGCATCGAGGCGTTGCGCGAGTCGGTGACGTCGGTGTTGACCACGACGGCCCCCACGACGGCGTCGCCGGCCCGAATGGGAGCGCCGGAGCTGCGCAGGACGCGCTCCTCGCCCGTGTCCAGCCTCCGCGCCGTGACGATGTCGACCGCCACTTCGCCGCGGAGCGCGCGGGTGAACTGCAGATCCTCCGGCGCGAGCGGCATGCCGGTCTCGGCGGACCGGATCGCGAGCTTGTCCGCCAGTGTCGAGACATCCGAGTCCAGGTCCCGGAGCGACTTCGCGCCGAGCATGCGCAACCCTGCCGCGTTCACCTTCGTGATCCGGCGATCGGTGCCGACGTAGACGCCGTCGGGGATAGCCTCGAAGATCGCGTCGAGCTCCAGCGCGTGAGCGCGGGCCACGTCCGCGGCCTCACGGGCCGCCATCTCGGATCGGCGCGCGGATTCGACCAGGGCGACGAGGGCGGCGCCCACGCCGACGAACAGCACGATCGAGAACCTGTCCGCGGCGTTCGCGATGATGAAGGTGTGCGTCGGAGCGAGGAAGAAGAACATCGCGGAGGCGGCGGCGAGACCCGTGGCCATGAGTCCAGGCCCGAAGCCCGCGATGCGCGCAGCGAGGATGATCGCGGGGAAGAAATGGAGGTAGGGAGCGGACAAGCCGAGCCAGGGCTGGAGGCACAACCGGATCACGAGGAAGAGCCCCATGATGAGCACGGCGGCTGCGTACCGGCTGAGTGACGAGGACGTGGAGTTGACCAGCACGCTAGCGAGCGGCCCTGGAATCGCGACAATCGTGAACGCCCGCGACCGATGCGCGGGCGCACGCCGGCCGCCGGCGTGCCGCTGACGAACTCCAGGCGGTGCCGACACCGGCTCGCGAACGCACGCATAAGTATATGTCTTGACGCCCTCGAACCCGTGGATGACGATGTCGGCATGAAACCGAACCGTACGACCTGGATACGCGCCGCCATGGCGGCCGTGCTGGTCTCGGGCACCATCGCTTGCGCGGCCTCGCGAGCGACGCCGCGCGCGGCGGCGCCGGACGATCAGACGCTCAAGACACGCGTCGAGACCTCGCTGATGAACGCCGCGGGGGTGCACGCCAACGAGGTGACGACCGAGGTGACCGAGGCCGTCGCCACGCTGACGGGTACCGTCCACAGCCAGGCCGAGGCGGATGCCGCCGTGGCGGCGGCCCGGCGCGTGGACGGCGTCAAGGACGTGCGCTCCAACCTGCGCATCCAGTAGCAGGCGCGGTGGCGCGTCCCGTCCGCGGGCGAGGGCCTTGCGCAGCCAGAGGTCCGGACGGTACACTCGCGCGACTCTTCAGGAGGATCGTGCCGTGCCTGTCCTTGACTTGTGGTCGATGGCGTTCGTGTTCCTGCTCGCCACGTTCGTGGGGTTCCAAGTCATTCAGAACGTGTCGCGGCTGCTCCACACGCCGCTCATGTCGCTGACCAACGCCATCTCGGCGATCGCGGTCGTCGGCTCGATCATCATTGCGGGTGAGCAGAAGAGCACGTTCAGCACCATTCTCGGCACCATCGCGGTCGCGGCCTCCATCACCAACATTGTCAGCGGGTTCCTCATCACCGACCGGATGCTGAAGATGTTCCGGGAGCGGAAGCCCCGGTCATGACAGCCGCCGAACACCTCACGCAGGCCAGCTATCTCGCGGCGGCGGCGCTGTTCATCCTCTCTCTGCGGTGGCTGAGCGCCCCGCGTACCGCGCGACGCGGCGTCCTCGCCGGGGTGGGCGGCATGTCCGCGGCGATCATCGGGACGCTGCTCCATCCCGACATCGTCAACTACACCTGGATCGCGGTGGCGATTGCCGCCGGGACGGCAATCGGCATCCCGCTCTCCAAGGTGCCGCTGACCGCCGTTCCGCAGCGGACCGCGCTGTCGCATGCATTCGGCGGCCTCGCGGCAGGACTCGTCGGCACGGCGAAGTACTTTCTCTGGCTGCAGGAGGGCGAGCTGACGACCTTCCGGATGGCGGCGATCGGGATCGAAGTGATTCTGGGGTGCCTGACGTTCACCGGCAGCCTGATGGCGGCTGGCAAGCTGCAGGAGATCGTGCCGACGCGGCCGATGACCTACCGCGGACAGAATTTCGTCAACCTCGCCCTTCTCGCGATCGCGGCCGGCGCCGCCCTGCTGCTGCTCTTCCGGCCCGGCGCCTGGCAGCTGTTCCCGCTCATCGTCGTGCTCTCGCTGGCGTTCGGCGTGCTGATGATCATGCCGATCGGCGGGGCGGACATGCCAACCGTCATCTCGCTGCTGAATGCGTACGCGGGCCTGGCGGCCGTGGCGATGGGATTCGCGCTCGAGAACAAGGTGCTCATCACCGCCGGTGCACTCGACGGGTCGTCGGGCCTCATCCTGTCGGTGATCATGTGCCGGGCGATGAATCGATCGTTCACGAACGTGCTCTTCGGGGCCTTCGGCCAGGTCCAGTCGGGTCCGGCGGGCGCCGAAGCGAAGAGCGTCAAGAGCGGGACCCCACGGGACGCGGCCGACCTGCTCGAGAATGCCGCGCGGGTGGTCATCGTGCCCGGGTACGGGATGGCGGTGGCCCAGGCGCAGCACCGGGTCCGGGAGATCTACGACCAGCTCACGAAGCGCGGCATCGACGTGAAGTTTGCCATCCACCCGGTTGCGGGCCGGATGCCCGGCCACATGAACGTGCTGCTCGCCGAAGCCGAAGTGCCGTACGACGCGCTCATCGAAATGGACGAAATCAACCGCGACCTGCCGCAGACCGATGTCGTGCTCGTCGTCGGTGCGAACGACGTCGTCAACCCGGCCGCGCGGCACGACACGAAGAGTCCGATCTACGGCATGCCGATCATCGACGCGGATCGCGCAAAGTTCGTGATCGCCAACAAGCGGTCGATGAACCCGGGCTTCGCCGGCATCGAGAACGAGCTCTACTCGGCCGACAACACCCTGATGCTGTTCGGCGACGCGAAGGCCGTCCTCGGCGAAGTCGTCAAGGCGCTCGCCGGGGACGCGACCCACTAGCCGGCCGCCCGTTGCGCGGCTGAAGGACTCCATGCAGGGCCTGATCGATCTCTTCCTTCACTTCGACGTCCACCTTGCCGAGTTCGTGGGTCGTTACGGCACGCTCGTGTATGGTCTGCTGTTCGCGATCGTGTTCGCCGAGACCGGGCTCGTCGTGGCGCCGTTCCTCCCGGGCGATTCGCTCCTGTTTGCCGCCGGCGCGCTGGCGGCCAGGGGCCAGCTGGATGTGTCGCTGGTCCTGCTGCTGCTCGCGGGGGCGGCGATCCTCGGCAACACCGTCAACTACAGCATCGGCCGGATGGTCGGGCCGCGCGTCTTCCGGGCCAACCCGTCGGCGAGCGGGATGCACCGGCTGATCAACCGCGACTACCTGGACCGAGCACACGCGTTCTTCGAGCGCCATGGGGGCAAGGCGATCGTCCTCACGCGGTTCGTGCCGATCATCAGGACGTTCGTCCCGTTCGTGGCGGGGGCCGGGGCGATGCGATACCCGGCCTTTGCGTTGTACAACGCGGCCGGCGGCATCCTGTGGGTGGGCGTGTGCGTGGGAGCCGGCTACCTGTTCGGCAACGTGCCGGTCATCAAGAACAACTTCAGCCTGGTGGCCCTGGGGATCGTGGCGGTGTCCGTGCTCCCAATGATCCTGGAGTGGCTGAAGCACAAGAAAAACGGGCACCGGGATTAACCGCTGCCCCATAAAAAAAGAAGGGCAGCGGGGATAACCGCTGCCCTTCCGATCAGGCGACCGTCCGCTCTATGCCGACAGCCGCTGAATATTACGCGAGGCGGACGTTCTCGGCGCGAGGACCCTTGGGGCCCTGGCCCTTCTCGAACGTCACAGCCTGGCCTTCGCGCAGGCTGTCGAACTGGCAGCCGTTGCAGGCTGACTGGTGGAAGAAGTACTCGTTGCCGTCGCCAGCCGCTACAAAGCCGAAGCCTTTTTCGCTCACCAGCCGCTTGATCGTGCCGTTCATGGGTGCCATCTGAGAATCTCCTAGTGCGAGTGTCGGTTCGCCTGCCGCGCGCGGAGCATCCGCGCGTCTTACATGTGGTGGGCCCCCCGCATTTTCGGCAGGACCCGACCGTTTACCCGGGGTAACGCAGCTTTGGTGAGGTCTGGATCAGTTACCCGGTTGAGGTCGGGTCGACGACAGTCTCAGAAAGCAGAATCGTTATCATACCACGAACAGGGCGAGGTGGAAAATATCCTCTTCGGCCCCCTCACCCCGAGGACGCCGCCGCCCGTCGCTGCCTGACGACTTCGTACAACACGACCGAGGTGGCGACGCTCACGTTGAGCGAGGCCGCTGAGCCGGACATCGGTATCCTGACCAGCGCGTCGCAGCGCTCGCGATACGCCCGGCTCAGACCCGGCCGTTCGCTCCCGGTCACGACGATCGTCGGACCCCGGAAGTCGTGCGACCACACATCTCGATCGGCGTCGGTTTCCGCTCCGACGAGCGTGCAGCTCCCGAGCGCGTTTCGCACGGACGCCGCCCAGGCCAGCACCTCGTCCGCCGACGCGACCCGCACGACGGGCATGGCGAAGAGCGCCCCGCGGCTCGCGGTGATCGTCGCCTGGTCATACAGGTCCACCCCGTGGCCGCTGATGATGACGCCCTGGACGCCAAAGGCCTCGCACGAACGGATGAAGGTCCCGAGATTCCCGCAATTGGAGGGCCGGTCGAACGCGGCAGCCAGCAAGCCCGGGCGCACCGGTATCCTCGCCAGGTCGTCGGGGCGGGTCCGGAACACGGCCAGCAGCTCAGACGCCTCGGACTTGCCGCTGAGATTCTCGAGAAGCTCAGGGGCGATCTCATAACGGGTGGCGGCGGCCGCGCCGTCGATGACGCCTGTCGCCCACGCCGAGAGGCGCCCGTCGGACTGGTAAATCAGCGCATCGCATTCCCAGCCGTTCGAACACGCGCTCGTGATTGGTTCCACGCCTTCGACGATGAAGGTGCCGGTCCTGTGGCGACGGCTCCGACTCGTTCTCAAGCCTCGGAGAGATTGAAACGTGCTGTTGTCACGACCGATTCTGACGACTCGTTGAGACATGTCTGATCCGACATCGTTCGCGGCCCTGCGTCGACGGGCCGCCGCCTGCAATCGTGCCCGCGTGATCCGCGGGCGCGTGACCGCACGTAGAGTGCCACCGTTCCCGCGTCTCTCCCGACTTTATTCACGGGCGCCATTCGCGTGCGGGAGATCTCGACTTCCCGGCCGATATAATCAGCAGATGCCCTCGCCCCCGACGCAGCTGCTGCGGATGCTGACCGCCAGCTGGTTGAACGTCCTGCTGCTCGCGGCCCCGCTCAGCCTCGCGCTCCGCTGGCACTCCGGCATCTCGGTGTGGGTGTTCGTGCTCGCCGCCCTGTCCCTCATACCGGCGGCGGGGTTGATCGGCACGGCGACCGAACACCTCGCCCGGCGCTCGGGCCCTACGCTCGGGGGCTTTCTCAACGCGACATTTGGCAATGCGGCGGAGCTCATCATCGCAATCGCCGCCCTGCAGGCGGGCCACACGGAAGTGGTCAAGGCCTCAATCACGGGCAGCATCATCGGCAACCTGCTGCTGGTGTTCGGGCTCTCGTGCTATCTGGGAGGTCTCAGGCACGGCCGCCAGAAGTTCAACCGCATCGCGGCCGGATCCATCACGGTCATGCTGTTCCTGGCCACGGTCGCGCTCGTGATGCCGGCGCTCGTCGCGCTGGTGAGCTTCGGCTCGCTCGAGGCCCATACGGCCGCCATCGATCGACTGAGCTTCTGGGCGTCGTTCGTGCTCCTCGGCGTCTACGGGTCTGGCCTCATCTTCGCCTTCAGGGCTCAACGCGATCCGCTGCGGCACAATCCGGGGACGGAGCATGGTCCGCGTGTGGGCCTGGCCGCCGCACTCGTGCTCCTCGGGTTCGCGACGATTGTCACCGCCGTCGAGGCGGAAGTGCTGATCGAGGCGCTCGAGCCGGCGCTGTCCGGACTCGGGATGTCGGAGCTCTTCGCCGGCGTGATCATCGTCGCGCTCGTCGGCAACGCGGCCGAACACTACAGCGCGGTGACCGCGGCCCGCAACGACGAGATGACGCTGGCGCTCGAGATCAGCATCGGGAGCAGCGCACAGATCGCGCTCATGGTCGCCCCCGTGCTGGTGCTGCTCTCATATGCGCTCGGCTCTCCGATGTCGCTCGTCTTCAACGCATTCGAGATTGCGGCCATCGGGCTGTCCGTCCTGGCGGTCGTTCTCGTGTCGCTCGACGGAGAGAGCAACTGGCTCGAGGGTGTCCAGCTTCTCGGCGTGTACATCATCCTGGCGCTCGCCTTCTACATGGTTCCCGACTAGCCGTCTCGTTCGCCCCTGTCGCGGCCCGGCTGTTAGTCTCGAACGGTGCCTCCGGTGCGTAATCCATGCACCATCACCCCGAAGCTCGTCCGACCATCTCCTCCCAGTCGAGGTGAATTTTCCGACGCCAAACGCTGTTGAGATCGAGTGGCACCCCCATTGCTCAATTGATGGATGACGTTCACAACGAAGCGTTCGCGGAATGCTCCGTTTCCATCCACGCCGTGCTCAGAAGGAGCCCTGATGAAACGTTCAATTATCCGCTGGACGACGACCCTGGCGACAGCTGCGTTACTCGGCCTGCCCGCGGTCGGAAGCGCGCAGTCGCCCTCGACGACGCCGCCACGAACCACTCCGCAACCGCCGGGCCAGCAGCCGACGCCCGAGCCCCCGAGCAAGACGCCGCCGACCCAACCCATGCGGCCGTCACCCGAGCCACCGGCCCAGCCCACTCCGCAGCCTGCAGCCGAACCGCCGGCACAGCCGACGACCAGTCCGACGGTTGCGGAACCGACAGCCTCGACCGCGACACCGCCCTCTGCCTCCGCGCAGAGTGAGCAGGCATCGCCGGAGGAGCACCTGCGGCTGGCGAGGACTGCACTCGACGCCATCCCTGCCGGTTCGGTGAACGGCCCGGCCAAGACACAGCTCGCGGAATTGAAGCGCCACATGACGGCGCTCACCCGCTCCTCGGCGACCCCGGCCACGAACGCGACGGCGGGAAGCGCCGGGGCCACCCAGAACGGCGCGGCTTCCCCCGCCGCCGGAAACGCGAACTGGGGCACCGAAGTCGCGGCGATGGACAAGCTGCTGACCGACCTTCTCGGGAGCGGGGCTGAATCCCCCACCGGCGACAGCAAGACGGCAGGCGCCGTCGGCGCGGCCGGGACATCCGGAACCGCAGCGGCGACGCCGACCGCTGGTACCGCTGGCAAGGCCGGCAGCGCGAGCGCCAAATCCTCGACACCTCTGGACGACTCGACGCGGACACGTCTGACGGAAGTGCGCACACATCTCACCGCATATGCGGCAGCGAAGGCCGGATCGGCGACCGCGACGCCGAAGAGTGGAGACGCGACCGGTGTTGCGGCCACTCCAGGCGCCGGCACGCCGTCGTCCACCAGCGCGACGGCGACGGCCGCTCCGAATGCGGGCAGCCCGCAGGCCGCGGCAGCGATGCCACCTGCGACGACCGCCACGCCGACGAGCGCCTCGGCGACCGGAAGCTCCGCATCTTCGCCTGCCCCCGCACAGCCTGCGGGACAGGTGGATGAAGAACTGGCCCGGAAGTCCCTGACGGCCGCGCGCGACACATTGAGCCAGTTGACCCAGCTGCCGGCCGCAGGCCAGTTGACGGGAGAGGCGCGCACCCAGGTTGCGCAGCTCATCTCGAACTTCAACGAACTGATCACGACCCAGGTCCAGTGGCGCGCGAGTTATGCAAAGGTCGCTGTCAACCTGAATGCGCTGCTCGGCCCAGACAACACGGATGCGGCGGCCATCGGCAGCGCAAGCACGGCTCCCGCGGCCAGCCCGAACACCGTTGCGACGGGAAGCACCGCGGCATCGTCCGAGGCGGGTGCGGCCGGCACGAGCGGAACCTCGGTAACCGGCGCCGCAGCACAGCCGGGCACGACGGCCGGAGCCGTGGGTACGTCGGGCGCGGCGACCCCGCAGATCGATCCGGCCATCCGCGCGAAGCTCGTCGAGCTGCGGCGGAACCTCGTGGCCTTCGAGAAGGCGTCAGGCGGCGCCGAGAAATAGCGCCGACACGCTCTGAATCGACGACGGACGGGGCAGGGCTTCACGCCCTTCCCCGTTTTTTTTGCGCGGACCGGCTGCTTTTTACCTGTCTTGGTTCAGTCCAACATTGGTAGACTTGCGTCCGCAAATTCGGTTTCTCGAGGAGGCTTGCATGCGGAAGACGATGGCGGCGCTCACGGCAGCGCTGGTGATGACGGCGGCGCCGGCAATGGCGGCGGACTCGTGGAAGGGGCAGATCAGCGATGCGATGTGCGCCGCGAAACATGCCGACGGCGAACATGGCACGAAGAAAATGACGGATCAGCAGTGCGTCGACGCGTGCGTGAAGGGCGGCGCCAAATACGTGTTCGTCGGCGACGGCGACAAGGTCTACAAAATCGCGAACCAGAACTTCGCCGGCCTGAAGGCGCATGCCGGCCACAGCGTGACTGTCAGCGGGACGATGAAGGACGACACGCTCACGATCGCGAAGATCGATATGCCCGCAGCGAAAAAGTAGGTCAGCGGACCTGCACGTGATCGAACTCGGCGAGGCTGGTGGCTGTCGAGACATGGCTCGACACCGCCAGCCCTGCCATGACCTGTTTCCCCATCTGGATCGTTTCCGAGCCTGCCGACATCCACGTCACCCCGTCGAAGGATCGGAAGGCCTCCAGCACGCTCCCTCGCCGTCGCAGTTTGAGCCACTGAGGCGCGGCGTCGGTGCCGGCGGAAGTGCTGCCGCTCTTGCCGCCGCGAGCCGGTCTCCACTGGAAGGCAGCGCCTTTACCCCAGGAGACCAGCATGAACGCGTGTGGCGACGCCGGGTCCAGCGTTTCTCGGATCATGATCCCCGCCTTGGACCACGGCCGCACGCCTCGGAGACCGGCGACCCGGGCCACGATTTCGCCATCACCCGACAGCGGTAACCACGCGAAGTGGAAGGCATCCGCATCGTTCCAGATATCTCCGCCTCCGCCTTGCACGCGGATCGTCGTCTCGGTCGCGTGCAGCGACCCTTTCACACCGACGGCGCCGACATCCGCGTGCGCCCATGCGGGCGCGGGCACGACCGAAACGTTCGAGAAGACCGCCGTGGCCTTCGCGACGGGATCGTGGCTCGAGAGTGCGAGGCCGGCGAACACCTGTTCGCCCATCTTGATCGTGTCCGTCCCGACGAGCCGCCAAGCCCCCCCGTCGATCGAGGCATACGCGGAAATACGGGTGCCGCGCCGCGACAGCCGGAGCCAGCGCGGCGCCGTGCCAGGGCCGCCGTCGGTTGTCGTGGTCAGCCCGTCCTGCACGGTGCGGCGCTGGAAGGCCAGCCCCTTCCCGCCGGACACCAGCATGAATGCGTGCGGCGCGCCCGGATCTGCCGATCCGCGAATCATGATCCCGGCCTTGGTCCAGAGCCTGGGAGCCGCGAGCGAGTCGATGCGCGCGGTCACGTCGCCATCGCCGCTGAGGGTCCGCGAGACGAACTGCAGTTCGTCGCTGGTGCCCCACACGTCGCGCCCCGCGGCCGTCACCGTGTAGATGCCGCTTCGTTCGGCCGCGTCCCCGGTGATGGCGCCGCCGATCGCGGTAGCGGCCCAGCCGAGCGGCAGCACGCCGCGCAGGGTCGGCGCATACAGGGTCTGGATTGCGTGGATGTCCTCGTCCGAGGGGCCCTGGACGATCCCGTGATAGATGGGGTACATCACCGCCGCCGGATTCGTCGAGTGGGCCAGTCCGAGACTGTGTCCGGACTCGTGGAGCGCGACGCTGAAGATGTCGTACCGGCTCGGATCCCCCACACCCCAGGTGTAGGCATCGTTGAAGTGGATGTCGCCGGCAATCGGCTCGGGCACCGCGGGCGCGGGGAAGAACGCGTGGGCCAGCACCTCGGGCGCGAAGGGGAACCCGTCCCCGTGGTCGCGCGGCCCCCAGAGGACTGTGGCGGACCGTGTCTCGTTGGCGCGGGCTGCCGGTCGCCATCGCACGTCGACATATTTCGACCACTCGGTGAGCGCCCGCGCGATCTCGATGCCCTGCTGCGACGGGCCCAAGTCGCGGGATCCCGCGAGCAAGTAGTACGACAGATCGACCGACTTGAGACCGCTCCCGTCCCACCCGTCGCCAACGGTCGCGTAGTTGGCGACGAGACCCTGCGGACTGACGAGCCCTTCGCAGAGCAGCGCGCCCCCGGCAATGAGATCCGTGGTTGCCGGGTAGATCCAGGCGACCGCGTCATCGGACGCGAGCGCTTCGACTGCCGTGCGATCCGTGGGGATGGCCGCCATGTACGCGGGCAGCGCCCGCGAGGGCACGGGTGCCGTCCCGGCATCACCAAGGCGTTCGACGACCGTTTCGGCGGTGGCATCCGGATGGAACTCCACGATCGTCAGGGGATACACCGGGAAGTCGCGGGCGATGTCGCTTGATGAATCCACGCTGAGCTTATCCGCCGGCGTGAGTTCCCCGACCCAGCGTGCGCGGGGCACCGACGCGATGTCGAGCTCCGCGGGCGCCGACACCGCGACAGTGTTCTCTGGCACGTACCTGAGCGGCACCGCACCGGCGGCTCTGAGGGCGGCAAAGTCGGCGCCCGAGAGCGGTCCGCTGAACTGGATCAGCAGGTGCCGTCGAGGAGGTGCCGCGATCCGGGCCATGCTGCGCGGCTGAAGCCGGGCCTGGCCGGCCTGGCTCTGCCTGCGCACGTTACCCGCAGGCACGAAGGTTCGGCCCCGCAAGCGAACCGGCGCGGGTGCCTGGGCAGATGGAAATGTCGTGACGCTGGCCAGGATGCAGGCGAGGCCGGCAAGTCGAACGAAAGCCTTCATTGCTGAACAGTTCTGCAACCGACGTTCCGACACCGAAGAGCCGGCCCTTGCCGGTCGCCACGATTCGCTCAACGCTGTCAACCTCAATAAACTAGGTGGCTTGGAGACCGGCCTGGATCGACGGGCACTTCCAGCTCGACAATGGTCGTTCTACGCTAGGGGTGCCGGGCGAACCCTAAAAGGACAAAGTACTTCCCGCATGAGAAACCTGTTCGCTCTGGCGGCAGTGCTCGCCGTCGTGTTCGGGATCCCGGTTGCCGGGCGGACCTCGGACACGCCTCTCCAGACCGCGAACCTCGCGTGGGAGCGCGGCGACTACGTCGCGGCGCTGGAGACATACCTCAGGCTGCTGGATTCATCGGGGGACAAGTCCGAGCTGGATGCCATCGCACTGCAGACGGGCGAACTGTACCGGACGACGGAGCTCACGACCGACGGAGCGGCCCCGCGGTTCTCGCCGGACGGCCGCACGCTCCTGTACGAAACAGGGAGTGGGTTGCGTCGGAGCATTCGAGTCCTTCCTGCTGACGGATCAACCACACCGGTGTCCGAGCTTCGCGGGTTCGGCGGCGTGTATTCGCCGGACGGCGGGAAGGTGGCCTACCTGACGGTGACGCCCACCGACGAACTGACGCGCGCGGACGCGATGGTGGACGAGGGTCCGCCGGGCGACCGTGCCCGGCGTCAGGCCGCCTTCAACGACCTCGTGGCCGCGGCCGCCCGCGTGGTCGTGCGCGACCTGGGCCTTCGGCACGAGTCGGAGCTGCCGCTGACCGGATTCACCAAGACCCAACTGGCGTTCGGAGCGGGCGGTGTCTGGTTTGCCGGGCGAGGCCCCGGTGACCAGGCGCGTCAAATCTACGAAGTGACGGAGAGCGGACGGGCCGCGGGGCGAACCGCCGGACCGGCGGATCATGTGATCGTCGGCATGAACGCAACCGGCACGGCCCTGCTCTGCGCTCCGCGCCAGCCGTCGGGCGCCGCGGCGCCTCAGCTCGCGACGTCCAGGACCTTCGGGATCATCGCCATGAGCACCGGGCGTATGACCACGGTCGCGGGCTTTGCCCCGGCGTTTTCGGGCGATGGCGGAACGCTGACCTACATCGCCGGCGAAACCGATGGCTATCGCCTGATGGCCGCTCCCACGGAGGACCCTGGCCGTGCACTCGTCGTGCGGTCAGGACACGAGCCGCTTGACGCACCGGCGCTCACGCGCGACGGCACGCGGCTCGCCTTCCAGATGATGACCAACGACGACTGGGAGATTTACACCATCCTACGCGACGGCGCGGCGCAGCGCCGCGTCACGCGCGAGATCCAGCACGACGTGCTCCCGGTGTTCCTGGGTCCCGACCGGCTCCTCGCCGCCATCGGAGAGCCCCGCCACCGGCGCTCCTTCCTGTACGATCTGTCGACGATGACGCGTACTCGTCTGTTCCACAACAACACGGTGCGCACGATTGCGCCGGAGTATTCGTGGCAGCCGAACGCCGACGGGACCAGGGTGCTGGTGACGGCCGAACGCGACGGCGACACGGTCTCGCCCGACCGCGGAGTGTACCTCGTTGACCTGACGCGGGAGGTGACACGCGACGAACTACGGACGCGCATCCGCACGAGCCTCGAGCGCGAGCGGGATCTCCGCAGCCGGGCAGTACGCATGTACGCCCCGATCGCCCGGGCGGTGGCGGCGATCACGTCGCAGGCTTCCGTCGAACGGATCTTCGGCTACGAGAGCGCCCTGTTCGCGTTCGATACGAAGTTCGTGACGCAGCCGGGAAATGCCCGGGCCGCCACCTTTCTCTTCGACACGTACGCGTCATTCGGCTACGCACCGCAGTACCAGACGTTCGAATACCGGCTCCCGACCGGCGCAACCGGCCGGACGGCCAACGTCGTCGCCACACTGCCCGGCACCGACAATCCGGATCTGATCTACGTCGTCAGCAGCCACTACGACTCGGCGCTGGTGAGCCCGGGCGCCGACGACGACTCGTCGGGCACCGCCGCCCTGCTCGAGACCGCCAGGCTGCTCGCGGCGCACCCGCAGCCGGCCACGATCGTCTTCGCCTCGTTCACCGGCGAGGAAGCAGGACTGTTCGGCAGCCGCGAATTCGTCCGCCGCGCCGTCGCGGACCGGATGCACGTTGTCGGCGCGCTGAACAACGACATGGTCGGGTGGGCGAACGACGAGCGGCTCGACGACACCATCCGCTATTCCAATGCGGGCATCCGCGACGTGGAGCACGCCGCCGCGATGCAGTTCTCGCGGCTCATCACCTACGACGCGCACTATTACAAGGGGACCGACGCGGCTGCCTACTACGAAACGTTCGGCGATATCGTGGGAGGCATCGGCTCCTACCCGGTCCTCGGCAGCCCGCACTACCACCAGCCGCACGATCTGCTGGAGACCATCAACCATCAGCTGGTGACGGAAGTGGCGAAGACGACGGCCGCGACCGTGATGCTGCTGGCGTCGAGCCCGTCGAGGATCGGCGGGCTCCAGGTCGCGTCTTTCAGCGAGGGCACCGCGGCGCTCTCGTGGACCGCAAGCCCTGAACGGACCGTCACCGGCTATCTGCTTGCGTGGCGCGACGCCCCGGCCGGTGACTCGAAACAGATGCGCGTGACCGCTCCGTCCGCGCGGGTGCGTGGCCTCGCACCCGGCACCGAAATCTCGGTGAAGGCCGTCAACGCAAAAGGGATGGACGGATGGGACTGGTCGAGGATCGTGGTCCGGTGACGGCTACTGCGGGCACGAGCCTGCAGCGTACTGCACCGCGGTTTCGACCGTCCGCGGCGTCGGGCGCGTGACGGCGTATCCCTCGCGGTCGTACCCGGACAGCTCGTAGATCCAGTACGACTTCCCGCCGACCCGCATGAGGCCGAACGGCACGGTGAAGATGTCGTCCATGCGATCGCAATACGTCACCCGCGCGGCCAGCTCGGTCCAGTGCTGGCCGTCCGGGCCCTGCATGATCCAGCCGGTGGCCGACGAAATCAGTCCACAGTTTCCGTCCGACCGGAGCGGCGGATAGCGCTTGACCGCCTGGAACCGGTACGCGGTCCAGCCCTCGGCGTCCATGGGCGCTTTGTAGAGTGCTTCGAGGGCGACCGGCACCTTGCGGCGCTCGCTGCGGGGAAACGGATGTTTCCAATCCGTAAACGCGCCGGCCGCGGCCGTTTCGGCGCCGTCGAACGGCTCGACGAGCAGCAGCGCGCTCGCAGCCCATTCGGGAGAAACCTGCGGGACCGCCGCGATCGGCTCGACCACCGCCGCGCCGGACACGACCACGCCGTCCTTTGGAAAGGCATCGCTTGCGGGCGGGGGGACGGGAAGGGCGGAGACGTAATCGGACCGAAGCCCGACGCGCGGCGAACACCTGATCCGGACACTCGCCGGACGCTCGAGACGGACCTGCCCGCGGCGTTCCCCGCTCACCCACAACGTCATCGCCTCGAATGGGCCGGGCTTTCCCCACCATTTCGCGGGCACGGCGCCGAGGGACTCGGGCACCTTGGGGATGCGGAGGTCGGCCGGCCACGGCGATGTCCACTCGCGCCCGTCGAACGCCGCAAACGGGGTCACGATCCCGTCGCGGCGAAGGAGCCCAATGGTGAAGGGATCGGGTGCGGCAGGCTTCCGCGCCGGTTGGGCGGACCCGTCGAACCAGGTCATCAGCCAAGCGGTGACGAGGACGAGCGCCCGTGCGAACACGGGCACAGTTCTAACATGGAACCGCGCGCGCGGCGCGCTACCGCCTGTCGAGCACTTCGCGGACCTTGGCGAGCAGATCGTCGCGCGAGAACGGCTTGGCGAGAAAATCGCTGGGCATCTCGGTTTCGCCTGTCCCCGGGTAGCCTGAGACGCAAATCAGCTTCAGCGTCTTCCGCCTCGCACGGAGCGTCTGGGCCAGCTCGGCGCCGCCCATGTACGGCATGCGGAGGTCGGTCAGCAGCAGGTCGATGGCGTCGCCGTGCTGGTCGAACACCTTGAGGGCTTCCTGCCCGTTGCGGGCCTCGTGGACCGTGTACCCGGCGCGCGCCAGCGCCTGCGCAAAGAGCTGCCGGACGGCCGGTTCGTCCTCGACGAGGAGGATGGTCTCGCGTGGTCCCGGAGCGGGGGCGGCCGGCTGGTCGGCGGCGGCGCTGCGGGGCAATCGGGCTGGGTATATGCCGAACATGTCACCTCTTGACCTGATGGACCGCGAGGCTGCTGCAAATGTGCGGCCGCGGGTTGGGCCCGCGAGCGCCGCCTTTTGCGCAGCGGTGCGTGGGCCGGGTCCGCTCACGTGCGCGCCAGGCGCACACATGGTGTGCGGAGCCGTGTACACCCTGGCCCGCCTGTCGGCGGGGTTACTCCTGGACTTCGGCGTCGGCTCGCTCACGTCTCAACCCGGCTCGATGCTCGAGCCGTCGCTCGACCAGCCAGCACAGCAGCGCCCATGACAGGCCGATCAGCCAGCCCGCGATCACGTCGGTAGGGTAGTGCACGCCAAGATAGACGCGGCTGGCACCGACGAGCGCGGTCACCAGCATCGCCATCGCCATGCAGTAGAACTTCGTCAGGCGGCGCTCTGCGATCCGCATCGACAGCGCGCCGAGCGTGAGGTACACCACGGCGGACGTCAATGCGTGTCCGCTTGGAAAGCTCATGGTCATCACTTCCCGGAGGTGGGGCACGACATCCGGGCGAGGCCGCTGGAAGGCTTGCTTCAGCACGGCATCGACGACCACCGCGCCGCCGGCGGCCATCGTGACGAAAAGGCCGGTGCGCCACATGCCCTGCAGGACGAGAAACCCCGCGATCGCGAGCACCGTGAGGCCGAGCACTGTTGCGCTGCCGAGCGCCGTGATGTCGAGCGCCGCGCTCACCAGCCAGGCCGGACCGACAGGCACGGCGGGATTCCGAGGATCGCGCAGCGCCAGGAGTATGCGCTTGTCGAACCGGAGCGTCTCGCCCTCGAGGACCTCCCCCGCCAGTTTCATGACGACAAGGAGGAGCAGCAGGACGAAGACACCGCCCACCAGGAGCAGCAGTTCATCCCGGTCGCGCGGCCTGAAGCGCGCGAGCCACCGCGCCAGGCGGCTGCGCATCAGGCGCGTACCATGAGCACCGGGATCTTCACGTTGTGGCGCACGCGGTCCGCGGTGCTGCCACGGAGCAGGTCGTTCAGGAACCGGTGGCCGTGCGTCGACATCGCAATGAGGTCGACCGACTCCTCGGCCGCGACCTTGACCAGCTGCGTCGCCGGATCGCCCATCGCCAGCCGTGCGCGGGTGGCGAAACCGCGCTGCACCATCTCGTGGCAGAGTTGTTCCAGGTATTCGCGATCGCCCCGGATTTCCTCCGACTCGCGCAGGACGAGCTCGTCGAAGTGGCGTGCGGCCCAGCCGTCAGCCACGTGCACGAGCAGCAGGCGCGCACCGGTCAGGCGCGCCAGGTCCTGGACGTGCGAGAGGACCGCACTGTCGGCATCGGAGTGTTCGATGGCGATCAAGATGTGGCTGTACATATTCGAATCGCCCCTCGCGCGCGTGTCACCGTGCCGGCTATCCCAGGAACGTCTGCCACAGCAGCCACGCGTTCAGCGCCGCAATCACCATCGCCACGGGCCAGGCGAGCGCCAGCATCCATCGGGGCGCCACGAGCGCGCCCATCTTGCGCCGGTCGCCCGTGAAGAGCACGAGCGGAAACACCGCGAAGGGGAGCTGCAGGCTGAGCACGACCTGGCTGAGGATGATGAGCGAACCCATCCCGTGCTCCCCGTAGAAATACAGCACGACGAGCGCGGGGACGATGGCGATGAGCCGCGTGATGAGCCGCCGCAGCCACGGCCGGAGCCGGATGTTCAGGAACCCTTCCATCACGATTTGCCCGGCCAGCGTCCCGGTGAGCGTCGCGTTCTGCCCTGAGAACAGGAGCGCGACGGCAAACAGCGTGCTCGCGAGCTGCGTGCCGAGGAGCGGAGCGAGCAGCTTGTAGGCGTCCGCGATGTCGGCAACGCCCTGATTTCCCGTGAGGTGGAACGTCGAGGCCGCCATGATCAGGATCGCGCCGTTGAGGAACAGCGCGAACATCAGCGCGACGGTCGAGTCGATGTTCGCATAGCGGACGGCCTCGCGCTTGCTCTCCGCCGTGTCCTGATAGCGTCGCGTCTGGATGATGGACGAATGCAGGTAGAGGTTGTGCGGCATCACGGTCGCGCCGAGAATGCCGACCGCGATGTAGAGCATGTCCGGATTGCGCGCAATCTCGAGCCGCGGCACGAAGCCGCCGAGCACACCCATGAGGTCCGGCTTTGCGAGCCAGAGCTGGACGCCGAAGCAGCCCGCGATGCCCACGATGAGCAGCACGACGAGCACTTCCACATACCGGAACCGGAACTGCTGCATGTACAGCACGAGCAGCACGTCCAGCGACGTCAGGCACACGCCCCACATCAGCGGCAGGTGGAACAGCAGATTCAGGGCGATGGCGGATCCGATCACCTCCGCCAGGTCGCACGCGGCGATCGCCAGCTCGCACAACAACCACAACACGAGCGTTGTCGGACGCGAATAGTGATCGCGGCACGCCTGGGCGAGGTCGCGGCCGCTGGCGATGCCGAGCCGAAGCGCCAGCGCCTGCAGCAGAATCGCCATCAGGTTCGACAGCATGATGACGCTCAGCAGCGTGTAGCCGTATTTCGAACCGCCCGCGAGATCGGTGGCCCAGTTGCCGGGGTCCATGTATCCCACCGCAACCAGGTAGCCCGGACCGGCAAACGCCAGCATCTTGCGCCAGAAGCCGCCGCCCAGCGGAATCGGTACCGAGCCATGCACTTCAGGCAGGCTGACCGTCGCGGACGCCCGGCGCCATCCGCCCGACTCCTGGAGCGCGCTCCCGCCGGCAGTGTCGCCCGGCTCGCGTTTGGACATGCTTGACATACGTTACATGACCCGTAACCCTTTACCGAAACAGAAAGCTGCGCCGAGCTCCGGCCGCACCGTTTCGCGGTAAACTCGACGGCAGTTCGCGCGGTAACCGGGCACGGGGATTGCGGCGTCGCGGCCAGTCTATGTTCAAGGTTCGTCGGTTCCGAGTCCCGCTGGCAGGACTGTCGCTGCTAAGTGTCGTCGTCGTCGCGTCCGAATCCCCGGTCTTCGCTCAGGCGCCGGCTGCTGACGCGCAGGCGGTCGCCCCGGATTCGCTCGGACTGTCAACGCCGGGCCCGGCGCAGATCGATCTCACTCTGATCAACCTTCCCACCACCCTCTCCCTGAAGAGCCACCACAGTTACTTCAGGCTCACCCACCGTTTCGCCCGCGATCTCCGCCGCGGCCAGTTCTCGGACCTCGCGTCGTCGCTGTTCAGCCTGGACGACGGGGCGGTGATCGGACTGGAGTATCGCTACGCCATCACCGGCAGCGTCCACGCCGGCGCGAACCGGTCGATGCTGAGCAAGACGATTCAGACGTTCGTGCGATGGGATGCCCTTCGCCAGGGGTCTGCCCTCCCCGTGTCGGTGTCCCTGATGGGATCCTACGAAGGACTGAACAACCTGCGGCAGACTCACCAGCCCGGTGTTGCCGTGACGGTCTCGAGGACCTTCGGCGACGCCGTGGCTCTGTACGCCACCCCCGCGTTCGTCCAGAATACGCACGCGGTCGACACCATCGCGGGGCACGCCGGCCACGAACATACGACAGGCCTCGACGCGCCGGACGAGCATGCGAACCACAACGACACCTGGTTCGCCGGGCTCGGCACGCGCGTGCGTTTCTCGCGCACCGGATATGTCGTCGCCGAATTCACCCCGCGACTGGCGGGTTACGACCCGAACAGGGGGATCTGGGGGCTCGCGGTGGAAAAACGCACCGGGGGCCATACACTGCAGCTGAATTTCACCAACTCGTTCGGCACGACGCTCGGACAGCTCGCGCGGGGCGGCAGCCCCCACGAGGTGTACCTCGGATTCAACATCACACGGAAGTTCTGACGACCGGACCGCCGCCGATCCCGGGGCAGTCACGCGGTCGATGAGGAGACCAGAGACATGAAGAGAATCGCCCTGCTAGCCATCCTGACCGCCATCGCCGGCTGCGGAAGCAGCTCGCCCACCAATCCGACGAGCGGCCCGATCGTCTTCACCTCGGCGTTGAGCGCCGCCAACGAAGTGCCGCCGGTCACCAACGCCGATGCCAACGGGCGGGGCACCGCCACGATCACGCTGAACGTGCCCCGTGATTCGTCGGGCGCGATCACCGGAGCCGGCACGATGAACTTTTCGGCGCAGCTCTCGGGGCTCCCGGCAGGAACAGAGGTCAGGGCGGCGCACATCCACCCGGGCGAGGCCGGCAGGAACGGCTCGCCGCTCGTCAATACCGGCCTGACCGCGGCCACCGCGATTACGCTGGCCGATGGATCGGGCACGCTCAACTTCACCAACGTCGCCATCAGCCAGGTGGACGCACAGTCCATCATGACCAATCCAGCGGGCTTCTACTTCAACGCCCACACATCGACGAGTCCGGGCGGGGCCGTTCGCGGACAGCTTGCCAGGAGGTAAGACGCGCACTGCAGGGCTCGGGATCCGGCACTTGCCCGAATCCCGGGCCTCCACCGGTCGTTCCGGTCCCTGATCCCCTGATCCCTCATCCCAAGCTAGATCTTCCCCCCCGCTCCCTTGCCCTTGCGGGGTCCCTTGTTGTCGCGCACCGGAACATGGTCGAGATTACCCAAACGGGTGCCCGTGGCATAGACGAGTTGCGTCACGCGCGCGAGCTTCGGGAAGTCAATCTTCGACACTTCATCGGTGACGTAGTGGTAATCCCTGTGCAGGCCGGTGGTGAAGAAAATGATGGGGATGCCCTTCGACGCGTAGCTGTAGTGGTCGCTGCGGGTGTAGATGGATTCCGGATCCGCGGGATCATTCATTTCGTAGTTCAGCGCCAGCGGATTCGCGAGCGAGGCATTGGCATCCTCGTTGACGTTATGGAGTTCCGTGCTGATGCGATCGGAGCCGACGAGATACACGGTGTCTTCCTGGGCGGGATCGTCGCACCGGTTGCGTCCAATCATGTCGATGTTCAGCTGCGCCAGGATCCTGTCGAGCGGCACGATCGGGTAGTCCGCGTAGTACCGCGAACCGTAGAGCCCTGCCTCCTCGCCCGAATGCCACACGAAGAGCAGCGATCGTTTCGGCCTCGGTCCCTGCCCGAACGCCTTCGCGAGCGCCATCAGCCCCACGGTTCCCGACCCGTCGTCGTCCGCACCGTTGTTGATGGTGTCCCCCGGCCTCGGCGTATCGCGCGACTGCCCGGGGCAGCTCGTGCCGAAGTTCGCGACGCTTCGCCCAGGCCCCCCCGCTCCCTCGGAGTACCCGATGTGATCGTAATGGGCGCCGAACGCCACGTACGTGTCGCGCAGCTTCGCGTCCGTGCCGGGGACGATGCCGACGACGTTACGGGTGAGGCGGGTGCGAACGACCGTGTAATCTGCGTCGGCATTCAGCGTGATTTTGACACCGCTCAAGGCGAAAGGCGGCAGCGGCTCTCCCCTGGCAATCCTCTCCTTGAGATCCGCGTACTTGACCTCGGATCCGCTGAACAGAAACTGGAAGAAGTCGTCAGTGGCGGTCACCGCGGGAGGTATCTTCGCGTCGTAGCGCTCGACCGTCGTGAAGTCGCCGTTGTCGATGGTGGGGGCGGGGCGCACCGCAGGAACTGACGCGACTGCGGAGTCTTCCGAGCGGAAGACGCCGGGTTCCGGCGCTCCCCAGCCGGGCGCCCCGCCGCCCCGCCGGAGGCCTGTCGACGCGGGCCCGATGGTCGCGATCGCCCCCTTGGCCACGGCGTTCCGCGACCGCGCGTTGAGCCTCCGGAACGAACCTGGCGGGAGTGTTGTCTGCCCCGGTCCGAGGAAGACGACGATCTTGCCGGCGGGATCGACATGCGCGGAGTCGTCTTCGCCGGCGGTCGGAATCTGCAGGCCATCCCCGACGAACTGGATATGGTCGCTGGTGATCGTCTGGCTGCCCCCCATTTTTTTGGGAAACACGATCCCGTAGCCATCTTTGAACAGCCGCATCTGGCCGTTCACCTCGACCATGACGGACGCCTTGCTGGTCGTCCGCACGCCCAGAACCCTGACCGTCTGGAAGTATGTGCCGTCTTCGCCGGCTGGCTTCACGCCCCACGCCGACAGGTGAGCCGCGATGTAGCCGGCGGCCAGACCGAGACCCTCGGTAAATACCTGCCGCCCTTCCAGCTCGTCAGAGGCGATATAGCCCAGCCATTCGCGCAACTCGCTCTGCTGAATGAGCCCCTCGCCGGCCGCCGGCGCGGCGCTGGGCGGTGCGACGGCCAGCACGAGCAGGCCAACCACGAACGAGAGTCTTATGCGTCGCGACTGCATGCGCATCCGGGTCATCATCCTCGATATCCAGCCAAAACGTATGGCTCGGGCTTGATCACTACGCGTTGGATACGGTGCCGCGGGTAGCGTGCGCTTACCCGAAATTCCCCAACGCGCGGAAATGGAGGCGCAACAGGTGGTTGCAGGGCCTGTGCCCGGCAAGCCGACGAGCCCGCCATTGGCCGCAGTCTTGAAGGCACTTCGTCGACACTGCGCGCCACTGTACATATGGCTCACCTTCCGATCCGCGCGGCATCCCCAGACCGAGGCGCGGCTCTGCCGGTTGCGATACTCCTGGCGGGCCTCCTAATCTGGGGATGCGGCTCATCTGCCACGACCACCATCACCTCGCCCGCGACTGTGTCCAAATGCGGCGTGTCGGTGACTGCTCCCGATGCCGCGGTTCCCGCGCGCGGCGGCGCCGGAACCGTGACCGTCACCACCGCGCGCGAATGCGCCTGGACTGCCTCCTCGGAAAGCGGATGGATCAGCATCAAGGCGGGAGCGAGCGGCCAGGGCGACGGCACGGTCCAGTTCGAAGCCGTCGCCAATCCCGACCCCGTCATACGCCGTGGCGGCATCCTCGCGAACAATCAGCGCGCGGAAGTCATGCAGGCGGCCGGCGAATGCACGATCACGCTCGCAGAGGAATCGGGAAGCTTCGACGCCGCGGGTGGAACCGGGCACGTGGATGTGCGGGCGTCGAGCGCGCTGTGCACGTGGACGGCTGTGGCGGAGGCGGACTGGATCACCATCCGTTCGGGGGCCAGCGGAACGGGCGCCGGCACCGTGACGTTCGAGGTGGCCGCCGCGTCCGGGCCACCGCGGACCGGGGCCATCGCCATCGCCGGGCACCGGTTCACGATCACGCAATCGGCGCTGGCGGTGAGCTGCGCCTACACGCTCAGCGCGTCGGCGTACCAGACCGGCGCGGACGGGGGGACCGGAAACGTTGCTGTCACGACGACCGGCGCCTGTCCGTGGACGGCGTCGAGCAGCGTCGATTGGATCACGCTGACGGCGGGCGGCGGGACCAACACCGGCTCCGGTACCGTTTCCTTCGTCGTGGCGTCGACGACGGGCCCGCCCCGTTCGGCCACCTTGACCATCGCGGGCCGTCCGTTCACGGTCACGCAGTCGCAGGGATGCGCGTACACCCTCTCGCCTGACAGTGGATCGGTGCCGGGGGGCGGCGGCAACGTGGCCGTCACCGTCACCACGAACGACAGCTGCCCCTGGACGGCGGCGAGCAACGCCACGTGGATCGTGATTGCCTCCGGGTCGCAGGGGAGCGGCACAGGTACCGTCCAGTTGAACGTGGCGGCGACGACGGGCCCGAACCGCTCGGGCACGGCCACGATCGCGGGCAAGACGTTCACGATCAACCAGGGGCAGGGCTGCACGTTTTCGATCAGCCCCACCAGCATTTCGATCGATGCCGGCGTTGGGCAGGGTTCGTTCGACGTGCAGGCGGACAGCGGCTGCGCGTGGTCGACCAACGAGAACGCCGACTGGCTGACGATCTCGTCGGGGGCGACAGGATCGGGGAACGGGACCGTGAAGTTCGCGGCGGCGGCGAACACCGGCCCGGCGCGGAGTGCGACCATCACGGCGGGGGGCCGGACGTTCACGGTCAGCCAGGCCGCCGGCTGTGCGTACACCCTCTCCTCGTCCAGCACCAGCGTGCCGGGTGAGGGCGGCGCCGGGACCGTGGGAGTCACCACGGGCGGCGCGTGCGCCTGGACCGCGGCCAGCAACGCCGACTGGATCACCGTGACCGCCGGCGCTCGCGGTACTGGCAACGGGACCGTCTCGTTTACCGCGGCGGCGCATACCGGCGCGTCGAGATCTGGAACGCTGACGGTTGCCGGCCAGACGTTCACGGTAAACCAGGCCGAGTCCTGCACCTATACCGTCTCTCCCGCGTCTCAGAACGTCGGTGCCGCTGGCGGAGGGGTCAGCGTGGCGGTCACGACCCCGGGCGGGTGCCGGTGGACGGCGACCTCGAATGCGTCATGGATCAGCGTGTCGTCCGGGTCGAGCGGCAGCGGCGGCGGAACCGTGCAATTGACCGTGGCCGTCAACAGCGGAAGCGCGCGAACCGGGACGGCGACGATCGCGGGCCGCACGGTAACAATCGCCCAGGCCAGCGGGTGCTCGTATTCCCTGTCCCCCACCTCGCAGACGGTGCCGGCCGGAGCGGGTACGGGATCGGTCGCCGTGACGGCGCCGTCCGGATGTTTGTGGACGGCCGCGACCAGCAACACGCCCTGGGTCACGATTTCGAGCGGGGCGTCGGGCAGCGGCAACGGCACGGTGCAGTACGCGTTCGAGGCGAACGGCGGCGTCGCGCGCAACGGCACGCTGACGATTGCCGGGCAGAGCTTCGGGATCACGCAGGCGAGCGGGTGCTCCTACGCCATCAACCCCACCGGACAGACCGTTCCGGCAGCGGGCGGGAGCGCGAGCGTGACTGTCACGGCCGGGGCGGGTTGCGCCTGGACGGTTGACAGTCCGCCGGCGTGGGCGCACGTCACGGCCGGCGGCAGCGGCACTGGATCCGGATCGGTGCAGTTGACCGTTGACGCGAACACCGGGCCGGGCCGGACGGCGACCTTCCCCATTGCCGGCCAGCCGTTCACGCTCACCCAGGACGGCGCGTGCACGTTTACCGTGGCTCCGGACACGCTCGCGCGCGGCAACGGCGCATCGACCGAACGGGTGGACGTGACCGCGCCCGCCGGGTGCGCATGGACGGCCGTCAGCAACGTCCCGTGGGTCACCATCGGCAACGGCGCCACCGGCAACGGCAGCGGCGCCGTCGATGCCGCATTCGCCGCGAACACCGGTCCCGCCCGGAGCGGCACGCTGACCGTGGCCACGCGCACGGTCACGGTGAGCCAGGACTCTGGGTGCACATACACGCTGAGCGCGCCGGCGTACACCGCGCTCACGGCCGGTGGGCCCGGGTCGGTGAACATCATGGCCGGGGCCGGCTGCGCCTGGACAGCCGCCAGCCAGGCTGCGTGGATAACGATCACCTCTGGCACCGCGGGAACCGGCGACGGTACCGTTCAGTTCGGAGTGGACCCCAACGGAACCGGCGCGGCGCGGACGGGAACCATCATCATCGGCGGTCAGACGTTCACCGTGTCGCAGCCGTAGCGTGGCGCGGAACGGAAGACCCGCCGGAGCGCCCTCCTACGCCGACGGACGGTTGTCTGCATCGGGTCCACGAGGCGCAAGCTCGGTCGTCCGTGAAAGACGTGCGGAACATCGAGAGTGCTCGCGTCGGCTTGCAGGGGCTACTCGCGGTTGCGCCCGAGCCGCTGCTCCATCGCGTCGAGCGTCTTCGGCCAGTCTTCGCGGAGAAGGCGCGCCAGCGCGCGATCCGACAACAGCCGCCCGCCGGTCTGGCACCGCGCGCAGTAGTTGGCTTCGTTCCGGGCGTAGACGATCCGCTGCACCGGTGCGCCACATGCCGGGCACGGCTGCCTGTAGCGGCCGTGGACGGCCATGCCGTCGCGGAACGCCGTGACCTTTTCCGGGAACGCGCCGGCGGCTTCGTCCCGCAGCCGGCGAATCCACCGCTCGAGCGTGGCGACCGCGGCCCCGTGCAGCCGCGCGATCTCGTCGTCGTCGAGCGTGTCGGTCAGCTTCATCGGAGACATCCTGGCCGCATGAAGGATTTCGTCTGAATACGCATTGCCGATCCCGCTGAAAATGTGCGGGTCCGTCAGGGCGCGTTTCACCGTGTGATTCTCGCGGGTCAGGCGCGCGGCGAAGGCGGGCAGGTCCGAATCGAGCACCTCGAGCCCGCCAGGGTCGAGGGCGTCGAGCTGGGCTGGGCCTACCAGGTGAAGCGAGGCCTGCCGGCGGGATCCCGCTTCGGTCAGGATTGCGGTGCCGGTCGGAAAGTCGAAGGCGGCGAGCCCCATCCTGCCAGGAATCGCGGCGCCATGTTCACGCCAGCGGAGACGGCCGGCAATTATCAGATGCAGCACGACGAACAGATCACCGTCGAGCACGAACACGATGCGCTTGCCGAGACGACGAAGGCCGACGACCCTGCGCCCTTCGATGGCGCTGACGGGCGGATCCGGTGTGCGGAGGAGAAAGGGACTGGCAATGCGCAGCCGCTCGAGCGGCTGG
>JANMCN010000257.1:0-3287 GCA_031361295.1 Acidobacteriota bacterium
CGACAACCAGCACGCGACCGCCTGCCGGTGCGCCGGGGGGCGAGCCATGGGGCGCCTGCATGCGATCAGTCTAGCGCCGCGTCGTGCTTGTCGACGGGTGCCACCGTTTTGTCATCAGCCGGACCATCAGCAGCTCCACGCCCATGCCCGGGTGGCCACCCTGAAGGTCCGAGTTCGTGGCGGTCGCGAGACTCGATCGATTGTCCTCAGTGCCAGACACCTGTGTGCATGCGGGGTGACGTACGCCCTGTCGCAATCCCGGCAACCATGACCTGGAAGGGATCGCTCCCGTGGCCGGTTCACTCCCCAACAGACGACGCACCATGCGCGAGCGAGTCGGGCGACGAATCTCAGAATCGCTGGAATGAAACGGAGAGCGAGCGGCGTCCCGACCGGCGGCCTGCCGCACGTCGCGTCGGGGTCGATCAGCGCGCATTCCTGATGTCGGTTCGCATGGCAGGGTGGGCTGGCACTCTACTTGCTCGCGGAAACCACGCCTACCTGATCGGAGGGTGTCGTGACTCCCAAGACTCGTTCTCTCGTTTTCGTGTCCGTCTGCATGGCGCTTGCGGGCGCCGTGTGGCCGGCTGACGCGCGTGCGCAGCGCCGTGTCGCCCGCCGGGCCCCGGTTCGCACGGTGATTGTCGCGGGGTACTCGCGTCCGTTCTATCCCTACTACTACGATCCGTTCCTGTTCGATTGGTACGGAGGCGGGTACGGGTTCGGATCTCAATACCGGCCCTATCCGCCCTACGGCGGGTACTATTACCAGCCCGGAGCGGACCTGCGAGTGCAGGTGACGCCGCGGGAAGCCGAAGTTTACATCGACGGCTACCTGGCCGGGACCGTGGACGACTTCGACGGCATCTTCCAGCGCCTTCGTGTGCCGTATGGGGAGCATGCGATTTCGGTGTATCGCGAGGGCTATCGCACGATCACCGAAAAGATGCTGTTCCGTCCGTACGAGTCGTACCACATCAAGCAGAGCATGGAGCCGCTCGCGAGCGGAGCTGCCGTGGAGTCGCGTCCCGAGCCGGATCCGAACCGGCGGGCACCCGATCCCCGCGGCTCGGCGCGTGACCCGCGGCGGGCCCCGGGCGATCCGGGCGACACACAGGCTCCGCCTCGTCGGGGTGCGCCACCCGAAGCGCGTGACCGCGACGCGAACGCCGACCACTTCGGTTCCGTCGCCATCCGCGTCCAGCCTTCAGACGCCGCCGTCTTCATCGACGGCGAGCGGTGGAACACGTCCGCGGGCGACGATCGGCTGCTCGTCGAACTGAGCGAGGGAGAGCACCGCGTGGAGATCCGCAAAGAGGGATTCAAGACCTACTCGTCGACCGTCAGGGTCCGCACCGGCGACCGGGTGACCTTGAACGTGAGCTTGTCGTCGGGCGACTAGCCTGGCCGCCGGCGCACCGGCACCTCCGGGTCCGCGCGACGGACGGGATTCGGGTCCCATCCGCGCGCGGGCTTCCTGGCCGGACAGCTGATCCGTCAGCCCTCAGTCCGTTCATCCCGATTCCATCCCCCCGCCACTTGCTGTGGCCGCCGCGAGAGATCTGGTGTCTATTGATGCGGACCGCATTTTTGCGGCGGCTGCAGAAAAGCCATCCATTTCCAGTCAACTTCCGTCTTAGACAGTTGTTGCGCACCAACTCGAGGAGCCCCAGACACATGCGCGGACTCGGACGATTCTGCCTCGCCGGCTTCATCGCCGCTTCAGGGGCGCCTCAGGCTGCGCCGCCTGCGCGGGCCACCGATGCGGCCGCGTCGAAGGTGCTCTCCGCCGCGCGGGAGGCGCTCGGCGGGGACTCCCGTCTGTCGTCGGTGAAGAACTTCGTCGCGACGGGACGCACACGGCAGGTGCGCGGCGACCATCTCGTCCCAATCGAGTTCGAGATCGTGTGCGAGCTGCCCGACAAGTACCTCCGGACGGACGAGATTCCGGCGCAGGAAAGCGGCCCGACCGCCAGCGGCTTCAACGGCGCCGAACTGATCCAGCTGCCCCCGCCGAGTCCGACCGCTGGCCGCGACGGAGGGCCGGGTGGCGGGCCCTCGCCCGCCCAGATGGACGCGGGGCGAGACGGGAGGGTGGCCTCCATCAAGCAGGATTTCGTACGCCTGACGCTCGGCATGTTTGCCGGGTCGTTCGACACCTACCCGCTGACGTTCAGCTACGTCGGCCAGGCGGAGGCGCCACAAGGTAAAGCGGACGTCCTCGACGCGAGGGGCCCCGGCAGCTTTGCCGCGCGGCTGTTCATCAACAGCGAGACGCACCTGCCGATCATGCTCAGCTGGCAGGGGCCGGGCGCGCCCATGCGTGGCATGTCAGGGCCGGGCGGGCCGCCGATCACACCGGGCAGCGCGGCTCCGCCGCCTGCCGCGGCGGCCGCAGGCGGGCCGCCGGCCGGCGGTCCACCGGCAGGCGGGATGAGGGGAGCCCCTCCCGCAGGGCCGGCGGCTCCTCCGGTGGAGTATCGGATTTACTATGCCGATTACCGCGACGTCGGCGGGATGCAGTGGCCGTTCAGGATCCGCCGCGCCACGGGCCCGGACACGACCGAGGAAACCACGTTCGATCGCTTCCGGATCAACACGAGAATCGATCACAAGAGGTTCGAGGTTCGAAAATGACGCGGGTCGCGGCCGCGTTCATCCTCGCTCTCGTCCACGCGGCGGCGCCCGCCGCTCGGCAGCCGGCCCGAGTGGCGAACCTCGTCGTCACGGCCGCGGATCCGAGTGGCGCGGTGATCCCCAACGCCGCTGTTTCGATCGTCGGCCTCGAGGATGCGACGAAAGCGGTGGCCGTGCCGACGGCCAGGACCACCGCCACCGGAAGTGCGACGTTCCAGGGGCTCGCGCCGGGGCGGTACGAGATCCATGCCGAGTTTCCCGGGTTCGCGCCAGGCCTCCTCCAGGACGTGCGGGTCCGTGCGGGCGACAACAGACACGTGGTCGTCCTGACGATCCAGAAGGTCGAGTCCGAAGTCACGGTCGGCCGCGACCGGCAGGCGGTTGCCGCGGATCCACGGGCGCAGTTCGGCAGCGCGATGACACGCGAGCAGATCGAGGCGCTTTCGGACGACCCCGCGGAAATGCAGAAACAGCTGCAGGACATGGCGGGACCCGATGCCGTGCTGCGCATCGACAGTTTCGAGGGCGGGCAGCTGCCGCCGAAATCGCAGATCAAGTCGATTCACATCACGCGCGATGCGTTCGCCGCGGAGAACCATTCCGCAGGCTTGCTGTTCATCGACATCATCACCCAGCCCGGGGTGGGCGC
This sequence comes from Acidobacteriota bacterium, assembly GCA_031361295.1. GTDB lineage: Bacteria > Acidobacteriota > Vicinamibacteria > Vicinamibacterales > 2-12-FULL-66-21 > JALZOC01. Next base: position 3,287 of record JANMCN010000257.1, read on the forward strand.
G
>JANMCN010000005.1:0-1743 GCA_031361295.1 Acidobacteriota bacterium
AGCAGGCCTCAGCGATAGAGTATTGCCGCTCGAACGGCTGGCCGGCGGCATAATGGAGCGTGTTCAGCGGCCGCACGTCCAGATGGGTGACGACGTTCGAGCCGGCCCGCCGAAACGAGAGATGCCGCCCGGCCTGCGCCAGGTAGACGGTTCCACCAGTCATGATCTGTCCCTCGGACGCTTCCATCACCGCGATGGCGGAGAGGTCGTTCAAGTTCTTCGCGTACATCTCGGTGTACCCGGCGGGCATGTGCATCACGATGGCAATCGGGACCGGGCAATCGGCCGGGATTCTGGGGATCACCCGCTTCAATCCCTGGGGACCGCCGGTCGAGACCCCCAGCACGACGATGTCCACGTTCCCGCGGCCCGGTCTGCGAGGCATGGGGACCGTGCTGATCTCTCCCGGCGTCAGGGCCGCATGCCGTCGCATGGGCGCGAGCGCCGCGGCTTTCACCTTGTCGAGCAGCTCATCGGCGATGTCCATCAGCTTCTCGGTCGCCAGCGCCGTGGGTTTCTGCACGAAGTCGATGGCGCCTGCGTCCAGCGCAGCGAGCACCTGCACGCCGGCTTCGGCCGCGATGCTGATGATCACAATCGGAATCGGGCGGCGATCCATCTGCGCCCGGACGAACCCGGGCCCATCGAGCACGGGCATGTTCAAATCGCACGTCACGACGTCGGGTTTCAGTTCCTCGACGAGCTCCAGGGCCTCGGCGCCGTCGCGCGCCGTTCCGACGACTTCCAGAAAGGGGCTCCGCGAGAGCATCTGGGACACGACTTTTCGCACATACGCCGAATCATCGACGACGAGCACCCGGATCACCTCAGCCACAGACTCTCCTCCGACGAATTCTCACCGTTTGACGTACACGAACGCGTCCCCGATCTCCTCGAGCTGAAAGGCGGTCGTCACCCGCAGCAGGGACTCCGATGCCGCGACGCACAGGTACGCGGGGACGGGCATCGCGGCCGCGAAACGGGCCACCACGTCACGCACCCGGTCCGCGCTGAAGTAGATGAACACGTTCCGGCAGAAAATGATCGGCGCCGTCGCCATGGCGCCAACGTCGGCCGGTGCCATGAGGTTGACGACAGACCAGGAGGAGACGCGGGCCGCCAGGGCAGGCTCAGGCACCCAGGCGTCTCCGTCCTGCCTGAAATATCGATCCCGGAGGGAGGCCGGCAGCGCCCTGAACGCGCGGTCACGGTACCGGGCCGCCCGCGCGCGCTCGACCTGCGCCGGACTCGCATCGCTGGCGTGAATCTCGATCGCCGCGCGAGAGAACCACCCCGCCTGATCGAGCATCATGGCAATCGTAAGCGGCTCTTCTCCGCTGGCGCACGGCACGCTCCAGATTTTGAGTGGCGCCCCGCGCAGATCGGCCACGAGCTGCGGCACCACCACATCGACAATGGCGCGGATCTGGTCGATTTCCCGCCAGAAGTACGTCTCCGGCACCGACAGCGCGTCCATTACCTCGCGCCACGCATCGATCGCCGCGCCCTCGTCGTACTTGAGCAGATAGAACAGGTCGAGGAACGAGCGAAAGCCGCGCGCGATCACCAGCGGCGCCAGCCGCTCGGCGAGCAGGTCGATGCGATCGGCGTCGTAAATCAGGCCGGTGCGCTCGTGGATCACATCGCGCAGCACGGGCAGACCGGTGACGGGGATGCCGAGCGCATCCGGGCGGTACGGCGTCATGACCGCCCCGGCGGGTTGGTCGCATCGCCCGGCCCCCT
>JANMCN010000012.1:0-16798 GCA_031361295.1 Acidobacteriota bacterium
AACTGGCACATGTTCAACAACCCCGGTGAGTGGGGCGGGCTCGCGTTCAACAACGACCTGTCGAGCCCGGACTTCGGCAAGTGGAATGGATCGGTGACCGAGCCGCGCACCATGCAGGTCGCGGCGCGTTTCGAGTTCTGATCAGGCCCGGCGATTTTCTCCACGGCGTCACGCTCCGGGCAACCGGGGCGTGGCGCCCCTCCCCCGCCTCATGTTCCCGCGCACCCGGTCGGCCATCTGCTCGCTTCTCATCGCGCTGACACTCGCCGTCGGGCGCGGGCAGGAGCTCGCACCGGATCAGGCGGGCCGTTTTTCCGAAGGGGTCGCCGCGCTCAAGCGTGGGGATCTCGACGTCGCCGAGCGTGCATTCCGCGAGGTGTTGACGGGCGGCGGGGACCGCCCGTTCGTTCACCATAACCTGGGGATCGTGCTGCAACAGCGTGGGCGCCATGAGGCGGCGCTGGCCGAGTTCCGCGCGGCACAGCGGCTGGACCCGTCGTTCGGCCCGGCGCGGCTCCTCGCCGGCGTCAGCCTTCTCGCGACAGGACGCGCCCGAGAGGCTGCGGCCGAGCTCGAGCGCGCGGCGGCGCTCATGCCGGACGAGCCCGTCGCGCATCTGCAACTGGCTGACGCGGATGAGCGTACGGGCCACATCGCTGGCGTGATTCACGAGTATCGCCGGCTCGTCGAGCTCGTCCCCACGAACGACGAGTACGTCTACCGCCTGGGAAAGGCGTACTTGAAGCTGGCGCAGCAGTCATACGAGCGGATCCGCGCGATCGCCCCGCACTCGGCCCGGCTGGCCCAGGCGCTCGGGGACCAGTACCTGGAGCAGAACCGGCGGGAGCTGGCGCTCGAGGCCTTCGAGCGGGCCGCGCGCATCGATCCGGCGCTCCCCGGGATTCACCTCGCCCTTGCTCGGATTCACCGGGATGAGGGACGATTGAACGAGGCGGCGGCCGAAGTCGGTCGCGAGCGCCGCATCGCGCCGGACAGCGCGGCCGCGCGCGCACTGCAGGCCGAAATCGAGGCGGCGAGGAAGGCGCCGTAAATTATCCGTTCATGTGCCAGTGGGCGCTGCTCTCGTGCGTGCTCGTCTTCGCGACGCAGGCGGCTGCACAGCAGCCGCCGGTTGCCGCCGATCTGCCCGCGTCGTACCGCGGGGGCGACATCGACCACGCATTGAGCGCGCACGCCTGGGACCGCGCCGAGAAGGCGCTCGCGACGGCAATCGAGCGCGCGCCTGCATCCCCGGCGCTGCTGGAGATCCTCGGACGGGTGTTCCTGATCGATCGCAAACCGCTCAACGCGGCGATTGCCTTCAAGAAGGCGGAAGCCATCCGCCCCATCGACGATCGCACGCGCTTCGCGTTGGTCCTCGCGTATGTCTCCCTGAACCATGGCGACTGGGCGCGACCGGAGCTCGATCGGCTGGCCGCCGCCGACCCTGCGAACCCGACGTATCAGTATTGGCTGGGGCGGCTGGACTACGACGCTGGCCAATACGGCTCGGCGATCGACCGGTTCGAGCGCGCCGTCACCCGCGACCCCGGTTTCGTCCGCGCCTACGACAACCTCGGACTGTGTTACGAGGCGCTGAACCAGTCGGACCAGGCGCTCGCGCATTACCGCAAGGCCGTCGCGCTCAATCGACAGGCGGCACCGAAGTCGCCCTGGCCGCCGCTGAACCTGGCAATCCTTCTGCGGAATCTGGGCAGCGCCCGCGACGCCGAGGCGCTGCTGCGGGAAGCGGCGGGGTACGAGGACGGGCTCCCGCAGGTCCATTACCAGCTGGGCGTTCTCCTCGAACAGGAAGGGCGGCTGGACGAGGCCGTCGCCGAGTTGACGCGCGCGACGAGCCGCGACGCCGCCTATGCGGAACCGCACTACGCGCTGGCCCGCGTCTATCGCCGGCTCGGACGGGCCGCCGACGCCAGCGCGGCCCTTGCGGCGTTCGAGAAGCTGCACGACACCAGGGGCAACGCCCACCCGCAATGATCGGTCGCAGGCGCCTCGCCGTCGCCCTCCTCGGCGCGCTCGCCATCGCAGACGTGCCCAAGGTGACGGCGCGCGCCGCCACCGCGCAGGCGCAGGAGGCCCTCGCACCCGAGCGGACGCTGCAGCAGATCGACCTGCTCCTCTCGCGCGACGACCTTCCGGGTGCACAAACCGCCGTCACGGCGGCGCTTGGCGCGCATCCCGCGGATCCCGCGCTCCACAACCTCGCCGGGGTCATCGATGCGCAGGCTGGCGCCTACACCTCGGCGGAATCGCATTTTCGCACGGCCATCCGCCTGGCTCCCCGCGGGAATGCCGCGTACGAGAACCTCGGACGGCTCTATCAGGAGCGCGCCGCGTCGGATCCCGCCGCACGCGCGAAAGCGCTCGAAATCTATCGGCGCCTCCTGGTCGTTCAGCCCTCGAACGCCGAAGCGCTCTACCAGGCGGGATTCCTGCTGGCGCTCGGCGGCGAGTTCGCGAGCTCGCGTGCCCTCCTCGCGCGCCTGCCTGCTGACGTCGGCCGTCTGCCGCACGTCCTGGCCGTGGCGGCGACCGATTCCGCAGCCCTGGGCGACACCGGCGCGGCCGCCCAGGCGCTGCGCGATCTCGCGGCAGCGCCTCAATTGAGCGACGCCGACGTGCTCGCAGTGATCCCGGCGTTCGATCACGTGGTCGATGACGAGGTGCTCCGGCAGATGCTGGAGGCGCTCGAGCGGCGCGGCCTCGCCTCGCGCGAGGCGCTGCAGCGGCTCGCCGGAATTCACGGCAGGCATCACCGCTACCGCGAGGCCAGGGCGACGCTGGAACGGGCCGCTGCGATCGACGGCGGCGCCGATGTGCCGCTCCTGCTGGACCTCGCACGGGCGGCGGACAAGCTCGACGACCACGAAGGTGCGCTCGGATATCTTGCCCACGCGCGCGAGCTCGATCCCGGGAATGCCACGGTGCATTTCCTGTTCGGCATTGTCTGCGTCGAGATGAACCTGGGAAGCGAGGCGTACGAGTCGCTGAAGAAGGCCGTGGCGCTGGCCCCCGACCAGCCCCTGGTGAACTACGCGATGGGCGCCGTCTCGATGCATCGGCACGAGCCTTCGGAATCGCTGCCGTATTTCGAGAAGTACACCCGGCTGGCGCCTGACGATCCGCGCGGTCGCTTCGCGCTCGGTGTCGCGCGGTTCTACTGCGGCCAGTTCGACGCCGCGGCCGGCGACCTTCGCGAGGCCGCCGGGCATACGGAGACCGCCGCGGGGGCCCACTACTTCCTCGGGAGACTCGCACGCCAGGCGAACGATCTCGAGACGGCGCGGAGGGAAACAGGCGACGCGGTCCGCCTGCATCCCGGATATGCCGATGCGTGGGCGGAGCTGGGGCTGATCCAGACGCGCATGGGCAGCTACGCGGATGCGGAACGATCGCTGGGCGAGGCGACGAAGATCGAGCCCGACAATTATGCCGCTGCCGTGAACCTGGCGGTGCTTTACGGACGGACGAAGGATCCGCGCCGCGATGCGCACGCCGCGAGGCTCGAGGCGCTCCAGGAACACCGCGCCGCCCGCGCGCAGGAGTTCCTCCGGATGATTGACGTCGTACGCTAGTCAGCGCGGGAGCCCGCCTCCCACTGAGGGCTCCGTCACCGTCGTCACGCGATCCCCCTCGAGCCCGTCCACGCTCTGCACGGCGCCGCCCGGCCATCGAATCGTGATCGATCCGGTCTTCTCGTCGCCCAGCCCGAAGTGCACGGTCCGATCGCGCGCTGAAAGGTAGCTACCGGTCGTGCTCACGGTGGCGTACTGCTTCGCTCCCGAACCGGTGGTGAGCTCCACGGAGGCCCCGATACCGTCGCGATTGCTGCGCGTCCCGACGAGTCTGACGCCCAGCCAGTGGCCCACAGATGCCGTGGTGTTCATCAGGACCAGCGCCCGGCCGTCCAGGGTGGTGACGACGGCATCGACGCGGCCGTCGCCGTTCAGATCGCCCGTTGCCAGGCCGCGCCCGGCGAACGGACGGCCCGAGAGCGCGCCCGCCGTGGAGGACACGTCCACGAAGCCCGTCGCGACTCCACGAGCCAGCAGCACCGGCTGCTTGTACCGGAGGTGCGGCGACGTCCGCTCGATCGTGTCGAGCACGTGACCTTGCGCGACCCGCAGGTCGCGCCGGCCGTCGTTGTCGGCGTCAAGGAGGGCGATCCCCCATCCGGACGACAGGCGGGTCATCGCCGCGAGCCCCGTCATATGGGTCGCGTAGCGGAAGCGCCCCGCGCCCTCGTTGCGAAAGCACGCATACAGTTGATTCGACAGGCTCGTGACGAGCAGGTCCGGAAGGCCGTCGTTGTCCTGGTCGTCGAACGTGACGCCCATGCCCGCGAAGACCCGGCCGTCCTGGTCGAAGGCCGTGCCGCTCGCGAGCGCGACGTCCTCGAAGCTGCCGCCGCCCTTGTTCCGGAACAGGAACTCCCGCACGGAATCGTTCGCGACGAAGACGTCCACGTGGCCGTCGCGGTCGAAGTCTGCGACGGCGACACCCAGCGACTTTCCGGCAGGGTTGGCGATGCCGGCCCGCTCCCCCACCTCCGTGAACCGTCCGTTGCCGTCATTGTGGAACAGCAGGCACGTCGTCCCCGGGTAGCGGTCGGGGTGGCAATAGGCGCGGGGCCCCGGCGCCGGCTCACCACAGGAGCCGTTGGACTCGAACGACCACGACACGTAGCGGGCGACGAACAGATCGAGCCGGCCATCCTCGTCCGCATCGATCCAGGCGGCGCTCGTCGACCAGCCCGCCGCCGCAACGCCCGCTGCACCGGTCACGTCTTCGAACGTGCCGTCCCCGTTGTTCCGGTACAGCTTGTTGCCGCCGTACGCCGTGACGTACAGGTCCTCGTCGCCGTCGTTGTCGTAGTCGCCGACGGCCGCGCCCATGCCATAGCCGTCGCCCGCTAGGCCCGCACGACTCGTCGCGTCCTCGAATCGGCCATCGGCGATCTGGCGAAAGAGCCTGTTGGCATATCGCGCCCCCTCCTTGGACGGCCTGCCGCCCGAGGGCATGGGATCGGACAGCGCCGCGCCGTTGACGAAGAAGATATCCAGACGCCCGTCGTTGTCGGCATCGAACACCGCGACGCCGCCTCCCATGGTTTCGAGCAGGTATTTCTGCGTCGTCGGTGAGCCCTCGTGCGTGAAGTCGACGTGCCACGCGGCGGCCATGTCGGCGAACTCGATCGCGGCTCGAGGCCGCGCACGCCCGATCACGGCGGTGCAGGCGATCACGGTGCAGGCGATCGACCAGATCAGTCGCCCGCGGCACACGCGCGCTCCGCCGGCGCGTTGACACCACGGGCGGGCTGTTGGTACCCTCGGCGCGGCCTGTCCCATGCGAGAGTGGATCCCTTTCCGTCGTCTGACGCTCGCCGCGGCGAGCGTCGCTGTGCTCGCGGCGGCCAGCCCGGTCGTGGATGCGCAGGCGACGCGAGCCGAGGCTGACCCACGCATGACCGGGGCGGCGCGCGCGTTGTCGGCGGGCGATCTCGATCGCGCCCGTCAGCTCGGCACAGCGTACCTCAAACAGCACCCGGACGATCCGCACGGCCGGGTCCTGCTGGCGCGGATCGAGATCGGCGCAGGACATCTGGAGGCGGCATACGACCAGCTGCGGCGCGCCGTCTCGGCCGATCCGCGCAACGTGGATGCCTTGTATTACCAGGGCCTCGTGACGGCGCGGCTGTCGCAGTCGCAGTTCGAGCACCTCGAATCGATGGCCCCTGGTTCGGCGCGGCTGCATCAACTCGCGGCCGAGTCACTCGAGTCGCAGGACCGCCGACAGGCGGCGGAGGTCGAGTACGAGGCTGCGCTCGCGGCGCAGCCGAATCTGCTGGAAGCACTGCTCGGGCTCGCAAAGCTCCGGCGGATCAGGCTGGCCTGCGACGAGGCCGTTCCGCTGTACGAGAAAGCCGAAGCGAGCCGGCCGACGTTCGACGCCGCATACGGCCTGGGCGTGTGCGAGAGCGCGCGGCAACAGGACGAGGCTGCCGCCGCGCACTTCGAGCGGGCCATTGCGCGCGACCCGCTCGCGGCCGTGGCCTGGGTGGGGCTCGGCACGTCGCTGACCCACCTCCGTCGGCCCGTCGAAGCCATCGCGAAGCTTCGCCGGGCCATCGCGCTCGAGCCCGACATGGGCGAGGCGTACTATGCGTTGGGGATGGCGTACCAGGCCAGCAACGACAAGGTGAATGCCGGCGCGGCATTTCGCAAGGCGGAGCAGCTCGCCGCGGCCGCCGCGGGAGACGCCCCTTCGTCTCCACGCCCCGCCGCGGCGCCCCGCGGCCGTGGCGCGGGCGGCGCGCATTGAGGGCGCCGGGCCTGCGGGCCTCGGTCATGCTCGCCGCCGCCACGCTGGTTGCCCAGGCGCTGCCGCCGACGAAACAGGTTCCCGCCGCATCCCCGCATGCGCCTCCGAACGTCACCTACGCCGATATCACCGCCAGGGCGGGTCTTTCCGGATTCCGGCATGTTTCCGGCAGCGCGGCGAAGAACTACGTCATGGAAGCCACCGGATCAGGGGTCGCGACGTTCGATTACGACAACGACGGATTGCCGGATATCTACCTGCTGAACGGGTCGTCGCTCGAGCTCGTGCGGAACGGACAGCCGGCACCGCCTGCCGCGCTCTATCGCAACGACGGCGACGGTACCTTCCGCGATGTCACCGCCGCCGCTGGCGTCGCCAACGGGCGATGGGGGCAGGGGGTGTGCGTCGGGGACATCGACAACGACGGCGACGAGGATATCTACGTCACGAACTTCGGGGCGAACCGGCTCTATCGCAATGACGGCGGCACCTTCACGGACATCGCCGTGCCGGCGGGTGTCGCCGTGGACAGCTGGTCCACGGGATGCGCGTTCGGTGATTTCGACGGGGACGGCTGGCTCGATCTGTACGTCGCCGGCTATGTCAGTCTGGACGTGAACAAGCTGCCACCGTCGCCGGCGGATCCGGCGAAGGGCGGCCCCGCGCCCTCCTCCAGCGCGCGGCAGGTCGGCATGGGCGCCGCGTACGCCGCCGGGTCGGCGTGCACGTATCGGGGCGAGCGCGTCATGTGCGGACCGCGTGGGCTCCCCGGCGCGCCCGATCACCTCTTTCACAACACCGGCCACGGAGCCTTCACCGATGTGACCCGCGAAGCCGGGGTCGTTGACAGCAAAGGCCGTTACGGCTTCGGCGTGGCCTGGTTCGACATGGACGACGACGGAAAACCGGACCTGCTCGTGGCGAACGACTCGGGCTCGAATTACGTGTATCACAACCTCGGGGGCGGGCACTTCGAGGACGTGAGCTACGCGTCGGGCGCCGCGCTCGATGCGAACGGGCGGGAACAGGCACACATGGGCGTCGCGATCGGCGATTACGACAACGACGGCCGCGACGACGTGCACATCACCAACTTCGCCGACGACTTCAACGTGCTGTACCACAACCAGGACGGCGTGAGCTTTTCGGACGTCAGCTTCAAGGCGGGTATCGCGCAGCCGTCGGTGCCCTTCCTGGGCTGGGGCACGAGCTTCCTCGATTTCGACAACGACGGGTGGCTGGACGTGCTCGTGGTCAACGGCCATGTGTATCCGCCCGCGGATCGGATGGACTGGAATACGTCGTACGCGCAGCGCGCCCTGCTTTTCAGAAACCTGGGAGGAGAGCGGTTCGAAGAGATCGGTGCCGCGGCGGGTGCCGGGCTGACGATCCCGCGGCCGTCCCGGGGGCTCGCGGTGGCCGACATCGACAACGACGGCGGCCTCGATGCCGTCATCAACAACATCGACTCGGGACCGGTGCTGGCGCACAACGAAGGCTCGGGCCGGGGCCACTGGGTCACCCTGCGGCTGCGCGGCGACATCGCCGCGAAATGTCCAAGAGACGCCATCGGCTCCGTGGTCTTCCTCACGGCCGGCGGGCGGCGAATGCGGGGCGAAGTGGCCAGCGGCCGCGGGCAGATGTCGCAGTCCGACCTCAGCGTGCACTTCGGCCTCGGGGCCGCGACCGCGATCTCCAGCGTCGAGGTGCGCTGGGCGAACGGCCCCACGATCCGGTATCCCCCGCCGCCGATCGACCGGATCGTGACGATCGACCAGGCCACGTCCGTCCAGGCCCGGTAGCCTCACCGTCCCTTGCCGCGCTTACGTCGGAGCCCTACGTACCGGGGGCCGCCCAACGGCTGGTCAGCGCCGCGCTGCTCCGCTTCGGGTCCCGAGCACGACCGTGAACCGGGTCGTATTCCACTCCGTCCGCTCGAGCGCGTAGTGGAAACCATGCCCCGCGAGAATTTCCTGCACGAGCGTCAGTCCGATCCCCTCTCCATGCGGCTTGGTGCTGAAAAACGGCGTGAAGAGATTCGCCTGCGCCTCGGCCGTCATGCCGCGGCCCGTGTCTTCGACGGTGAGGGTCGTGCGTCCGCCGGATGTCGTCAACCGCAGCGCAATCGTGCCATCCCCGTCGATCGCTTCGACCGCGTTCTTCAGGATGTTGAGGAGCGCCTGCTCCATCTGCCCGCGATCGATGTCCACGCAGACTGACGGGCGATCGAGTTCCCAGCGCCACGCGACCGCGGCGGCATGAGGTGTGGCACTCAAGAGCCGGACGATGCCCTCCAGGATGGGAACCAGGTCGCACGGCTGGCGCGACGGGCGGGGAAGCCTGAACACGTCAGCGAAGCGCCGCATGAAGCTGCTGAGCTGTTCGGTGCGCTCGATCACGATGCCGATCGCCTGCTCGAAATCATGGCGGCTGGCGGCCTGGAGCTCACCCGCATACGTCAGCGACGACTGGAGCAGCGAATTGGACGCGGTGACCGTGTTGTTGACCTCGTGCGACATCACGCGAACCAGTTTTTCGTAGGCGGCGCGCTCGAAGTGCCGCAGCTCCTCCGTGAGCTCCTCGACGAGCAGAAAGCTCCTCGGGAAGCCGCGGTCGAGGAAGGTGCCGTGATGGCACTTGACCCGGCGGGCGCCGAGCAGGCCTACGAGCCGCGCGTCGCCCGGTGCGAGGGACGCCAGCGCCTCGGCGAGGGGCGACCCCAGGGCGTCCAGCGGACGGCCGACCGCCACGGCCGCCGGACGGTCGAGCAGGCGCTCGGCCGCGGGATTGAGGCTGGCCACCCGCCGGTCGAAATCCAGGATCACCACGCCCGACGGCGACACCGCCAGGAGCTGCGTCAGAAACTGGTGTTGTTCCGCCAGGCGCACCCGCTCCATCCGCAAGTGATCGACCATCCGGTTGTAGACGGCGATGAGGTCGTCGATCTCGGGCTGGCCGACCGGAACAAACCTCGACGTGAACTCCTCGTCTCGAATCAGGCGCAGGCCCTCTCCGGCGAGTCCGATCTGCCGATACATCTCCCCCGACAATCGCCAGCCGATGACGAGCGACGCGACGAACACGGCTTCGACGCCAAGGAGCCAGAACGGATTGTGGAAAAACAGGTAGACGCCGAGTCCCGCGAAGATCCCGTGAAGCGCGACGAGGTAGGCGATGGCCCGCCCGCGGACGCTCACACGGAGATCTCGTACTTCTCGAACCGGCGATAGAGTGCCGCGCGGCTCAGGCCCAGCGACTCGGCGACGCGGCTGATGTTCCCGCCGTGGTGGCGCAGGGACTTGACGATCATCGCGCGCTCGATCTCGTCCATGGTCATGGAGCCGACGGGCGGCAGTCCATGCCCTCCGGGTTCGCGCCGCGCGGCGTCGTCCGACTCCGCAAAGTCCTCGATGTCGAGCCGGTCGTGGGTGCCCACCAGCACCGCACGCTCGACACGCTGTCGGAGCTGCCGCACGTTGCCGGGCCAGGCCTGGGCCTTCAGCCAGCGAGTGGCCGCGCTGCTGAGCGTCAGCGGATTGCGCCGATAGACCTCTCCGGCGGTCTGCAGAAAACGGGAGGCGAGGATGGGAATGTCTTCCGGACGTTCCCGGAGTGGCGGCAGGTGAATGTTGAGCAGGTTGATGCGGTACAGCAGATCCTCGCGGAACTCGCCGGACGCGACCATGTCGGTCAGCGCGCGATTCGTGGCCGTCACGACCCGGACGTCCACTTCGCGGCGCTGGCTCGACCCGAGGACCTCGAACGTGCGGTCCTGGAGCACACGCAGCATCTTGACCTGCGACGGCGGGTCGAGGTCTCCGATCTCGTCGAGGAAAATCGTGCCGCCATGCGCAATCTCGAAGCGCCCCTTCCGATCCGCGCGCGCGTCGGTGAACGCCCCGCGGACGTGGCCGAACATTTCACTCTCGAAGAGCGACGACGGCACCCCTCCGAGATTGACCTTCACGAACGGCTTGCCCGCGCGGCGGCTGTTCCGGTGGATCGCCTCGGCGACGAGCTCCTTGCCGGTCCCGCTCTCGCCGGTGATGAGAACGGAGGCGTCCGTCGGAGCGACCCGCCCCACCAGTTGGAGAATCCGCAGCATGCGAGAATCCCGGCCCACCAGGTCGCCGAAGTCGTACCGCGAATCGAGCTCGTCGCGCGTGAGTGCCTGCTCGTCGGGTTGCGGACGCATCGACAGCAGCCCCAGCGCAGTCTGCACGGTCTGCAGCATCTGCTGGTTCGTCCACGGCTTGGTGACGAAGTCGGACGCCCCTGCCTTCATGCCTTCGACCGCGAGGCCAATCGATCCCCACGCCGTGATCAGAATGACCGGCAGCGAAGGCGTCACGGCCCTGATCTCGCGGAGCAGCGCAAGACCCTCCTCGCCCGAGGTGCGGCGGGAGAAGTTCATGTCCTGGATGATGAGCTCGCACGGCTGGCGCCGCAGCACGTCCAGTGCTTCCTCAGGGGTCGCGGCGGCAGTCGACGCCAGGCCCGCCTGCTTCAGGAGCAGGGCCAGCGAGGCGGTCACCGAACGGTCATCGTCGACGATCAGAATCATGTCTGAGAGGCGGTACGGGGACGATGGAGGCAGGCGCGCGCCTCATTCGTAGTGTAGCGCCTCGGCTGGCTGGATCTTCGTCGCCAGGCGGCTTGGATACCAGCCGCACCCCAGCGTCAGCAGATAGATGGCCGCGACCGCAATCGCAATGCTCGCGAGGAAGACGGCACCGGGAACGACGCGGAGATCGCGGGGGAGTGGCAGCAGCGGGAGCTGGGCGACCAGGAGAAGGCCAGCAGCCAGTGCGATGGAGGTCATGATGATCATTTCGACGAGCACCTGGGTGCGGACGTTCGCGATGGTGGCTCCCTTGGCCCGCCGCAGGCCGAATTCGCGAATGCGGAGGGTGACGCTCTGCCAGACCACGCCGGTCAGCCCGAGCGCGACCATCAGCAGGAGAAATGCGGCGATCGTGCCGACCGCCGCGAGCGGGAGCTCGTATTGGCGCAGCTTGTCCTGCCGCATGCCGTCAAGGGTCTGCACCTCGAAGGACCAGGCGGTCGCGACGGCCATCGCCCGCTTGACCAGCGCTTCCTCGAAGGCGGCCGGTGTCCCCGGGCGCAGCCGCACGAACAGCCTGTCTGGCAGCCCGGCCTTCGGCTCGGCATCGTCGAGCGTCATCCGGTAGAACAGATAGTTGCCGGCGGTCGAAAGCTCGCCGTTCTGGCGGAAGTCCTCGACCACGCCGATGACGCGCTTGACCTCGGGTTTCTCGTTCGAATCGGCCGGCGGCAAATTCGGATTGCGCTCTTCCTTGACGATCTGTCCGACCGGGTTCCCGTCGCCGAAGATCTCCCGCGCGAGGCGCCGGTTCAGCACGACGGGCTTCCAGGCAGCCCCATCGTCCTCGCGAGAGAACCACCGCCCTGCCACGAGAGGGATGTGGAACAGCTCGAGGTAGTCATCGGTGACGCTGTTCACGCCGTGGTCGATCTCGTGTCCGCCGGGCAGCTGGACGCTGCTGCCCCAATTGGAGTTGGCGTATGGCCCCGTGAATGCCCCTGCCACGACTTCGATCTCCGGCATCTCGCGCAGCGCGATGAGCAGTTGACGGTACGTCTCGCGGTGGCGGGACTTCACCGCGGGATCCTGATCCGGCTCCTTGCGATCGACCGAGATGCTCCACTGCCGATCGACGGTGAAGCCCAGGGGCTGCCGTGCGTTGTTCGCATAGTGGACGGCGAACAGCACGACGCCGAACAGGGTCAGGAACGCGAAGAAGATCTCGACCGTCAGCAGGAAGTTCTGGCGCTTGCGGTTCCAGATCAGGCGGAGCAGGTGCCGGGTCATCGGGATACACCTCCCCTGAGTGCGTCAACGGGATTGAGCCGGGACATGCGCCACGCGGGATAGACCCCGGAGATCAAACCAAAGGCGATCGCCAGCAGAACACCCCAGCCGAAGACGCGCAGGTTCACCGTGAGCTGCGCGTATGACACGATCCCGCTCCGGCGGAGCCCATGCAGGGCGAGCACGGACAGGGCGAACCCAATCAGGCCGCCGACGAGCGTCAGCAGGATGTTCTCGATCAGGAACTGCCCGACCAGGGTCCGAGCGGAGGCACCGAATGCCTTGCGCACGCCGATCTCCGACGCGCGCTCCATGATGCGGCTGATGTTGATGTTGACCAGGTTCACCGTGGGAATGAGGACGAACAGCAGCCCAAGCGCGACCAGTCCGCCGATCACCTTCGATACCTGGCTCTCCGGATCCTTCCGATCCCCTGTCGGCATGTTCCGCGCGAACCCTTGGAACTTGGTCTCGAACGGCGCGACGATGGCCTGGTACGACTTGGGATCCGGCAGCTCGACCCGGAGCAGACGTGAGTTGAATTCATCGTGGATCGCCGGCATGGCGGGCTTGTCCCGCGCGAGCGCCATCGCGTGCCAGTCGCCCATCACCTCACGCCTGTAGGCGTCCGTCTTGGCCGTGGTGTACGGGACCCAGATGTCTGCGAATGGCGCCCCGCGCAGCTCGGACACGTCCTCGACCACGCCGACGACCCGGAAGCGCTGGCCGTCTGCGTCCAGTGCCTGCCCCAGTGCTTGGCGTCCATCGAAGAACCGCTGCCGCGTGGTGGCATTGATGACGGCGACGAACCGCGCCTGGCTCACGTCATCGGTGCCGAAGGGGCCGCCTTCGAGAAACGTGAAGCCGAGAATCCGCCAGAACTCGTCGTCGGTCCGCTTCAACAAAGACTTGATCTTCCTGCCCTCCAGGAACGACTGGACCGTGCGCTCGTCCTCGTAGAGCGACAGCCGCTCGACTCCGGGAAGGTTTCGGGCGTACTTGTCGAACAGTTTGAAGCCCCCGCTCGACGACCAGGTGCTGTGGGGGCCGTACATCACCGCCCTGTCGACGAAGAGCGTGCGGTTCAGCCTCGGCTCCGGCGCCCCGGGTCCGAATGCGTTCTCGAACAGCGCCGCGACCACCGTGAGCACGAGCAGCGTGAAGCTGATGCCGAACAGGCTGATGAAGGTGAAGAACCTGCGACGCCAGAGCACCTTCAGGGCGAGGGTCAGATAGTGCTTCAACATGGGATCAGTTGACCTGTCGGCCGTCGAAGAGCCGTACGATGCGCCCGGTCTGGTCCGCCTTCCGCTGATCGTGCGTGACCATCACGATTGTGGTCTTGTCCACCTGGTTGAGCCCCTTCAGGATCGCCATGATTTCATCACCCATCTGCGAATCGAGATTGCCGGTCGGCTCGTCAGCGAGCAGGATCCGCGGCCGGCCCACGATGGCGCGCGCGATGGCGACTCGCTGCTGCTGCCCGCCGGAGAGCTGTGACGGAAAGTGATGGACGCGCGCACTCAGCCCGACACGATCGAGGGCCGCCTCGGCGAGCCGACGCCGCTCCCCGTTCGACATCCGTCGATACAACAGCGGAATCTGCACGTTGTCGAGGACGCTCAAGTCGCTGACGAGATGGAACACCTGGAACACGAAGCCGATCTCCTTGTTGCGGACGGCCGCCAGCTCGCGGTCGCGATAGCTGGCAATCGGCGACCCGTGGATCCGTACCGTGCCGCTGGTGGGCGCGTCGAGGAGGCCCATGAGGTTCAGCAGCGTGCTCTTGCCGCAGCCGGACGGACCCATGATCGAGATGAATTCCCCTTCCGCGACGGCGAGGTTGACGTCGGCGAGGGCCACCGTTTCGATCCGATCCGTCCGATATACCTTCTCGATGCGTTGCAGTTGAATCATTCGTGTCCTCGTAACGGCGCTGGCTATCTGATTCGCAGGTCGCTCAGGTGCATGTAGTCCTTCATGTCGGAAATGATCAGTTCGTCGCCGTCCTCGACGCCGGACAGGATCTCGACGTCATCAACGCCGGACAGCCCGATCCGGATGGGGATCCTGACCGCGCGATCGCCGCGCACGACGAAGGCCTGGCGCGCCGAGTTGTCGGCGAACGGCCCACGCGTGACGCGGAGGGCGCGGGGCTTCCGGTCGGTGACGACGAGGACGTCGAGCCGCAGGCTGGGGCGCAAGCCGGCGTGGGAGGGTTCCCCGAGGGCCACCGTGAAGTGCAGCACGCCGTTCTCGATCGTCGGCAGCACTTCGCTGACCGTGCCGTGAAGATCCACGTCGTTCATCCTGAGGACGGCGGGCATCCCCGTCCGTAACTGGCCCGTGTGGATGTCCGACACGCTGGCGTCGACACGGAAGGACGTGAGGTCCGCGATGCGCGCAATGACATCGCCACGGTGGACGAGCGCGCCTTCCTGCGACACGACCCAGGTCAGCACACCGTCGCGGTCGGATTTCGTTGTCGACAGATCCAGGAGATGGCGGGCCTGCGCCGCTTCCTTGTCGAGTGAGCCGCGCTCGAGGGAGAGGCCCTCGAGCTGCACCGTCGTGGCGCGCTCGGCATTCCTGCGTTCCTCGCGGAGCTGCGCGAGCTCGATGCGCGCCTGGCGGACGCCGAGGTCCGTGCGCCGGAGCGCATCCTGCGAGAAAAGCCCTTCCTTGAACAGCTGCTGCTCGCCTTCGAGCTGCGCCTGTGCGGCCTGCAGTTCCAGAGCCTTCAGATCCAGCCGCCCGTCGAGATCGACCAGCGATTTCTCGAGCGACAGACGCGTCTGCGCCTGCTGGTTGTCCTTGACCTTCAGGTCCTTGACCACCCGCTCCAGTGCGAGGACCGAATCGCTCACGTCCAGCTCCACGACCGGATCGCCCCGCTTCAGGTGCGCGCCGGGCCGCTGCAGGAGCCGGAGCACGCGCGCGTCGAACGGGCTCGAGAGCACGCGCTCGATTTCTGGCGCCACCGTGCCGGACGCCATGATGACGGCCTCGACCGCGCCCGTCGTCACACGGGCGGTACGAATCGCCGTCCGTCCCACCGAGGGCCGCAGCCACCCGGGCAGCCAGGCCACGAGGACGCCGACGATCGCCAGCGGCACCAGGCCCTGGAGCAGCTGTCGGCGACGATTCCGGCGGCGAATCTCTGGAGCCAGCTCGCGGTCCACGCCCCCGCACGCATCAAGCCATGTGCCGAGCCAGGCCAGTCGATGCAATCACTTACGAGGATTCGCCGTCCCCCTTCGTTCGGGACCGCACGAAGTGGTGTTCAGAAGCGGACGACCTGTGGGCAGGCGTTCAGGCGCCGGCGTTCACCGGCTTGGGGAATTGTCGTGCCCGACGGCGAAGATGACTATCCCGCATCGGCGACCACGCCATGGTGCATTGCCGAAGTGCGTCTCGTGACCCAGGCCCCCAGGTCAGCACGCGGTCTGAATCAGACCTGGTGGCGACGGCGCCGGCAGGACCTGCGCGGCCCTTTCGCCCGGCGGCCTGCTGACGTCCGCCCGAACGGCGGCCAAGCCACGGCCCGCGCGGGGTGCGTCGCTGCCTGCCCGGACGCCAACGCGAGCGCTGCCCGATACGGCAAGGGAGTGTGTCGACTCCGCGACGACGCGGGCAGGCGTGGACGAGGGCGCAGCCAGACGCAAGGCGAGGGTGCCGATCGCCGCCGGGTAGATCTTGGCGTCGTTCCTCAACAGTCCCGGGGACGCATTCAGGAACGTAGACGACGAGGGCGACAGGATGATCTGGTCGATCGAGAGGCCGTCCTCACGGCTCTGGATACGAAGGGTCTGGGTACCGGTCGTGCTGAAGTAGATCTTCGCGCCCATCACGCCGGCGCCCCACCCGTTGTCCTGCCATCCCCAGCCGGAGAGTCCGCAGCCGCTGCAGTCCTCGAGGTTGTACTCGGCCGCCGACGTCGTCCCAATCCGCATGGTCGCCGCGCCCGCCGAAGTCACCGCGTTCGAGAACTGCACGAACACCGAATCGTTCGTGTAGACGTTGTCCTCACCCCGCCCCCGGATCCAGAGGTGGTACGGCTTCCCGGCGACGGCGTTGAAGGTGAACTGCACGTAGCTGGCGGGATTGCTGGCTGCCGTCGCGACCTTGGGGGCCCCGGCATTCATGTTCCAGAGGCGCTTTCCGCCGGCCGCCGTCGAGTCCGAGACGATCGACCACTTCGTGCCCGTCACGTGCCCCTGCAGTCCGTACAGGACGATGTCGCCGATGGCAATCGTGCCGGTCGAAGGGGGCGGGAGCGCCGTGCCATTCGTCGTGAACGACCAGATGTCGCCGATCTTGCTGACGTTCGCCATCGTGCGTGACACCACCCGCCAGTAGTACGTGGTCCCGGGCAGGAGGTTCGATACGGAGACGCTCTGAGACTCCGCCGCCGACGCGCTTGGCCCGAGCACCTTGTCGTACACGAGCGGCGCCAGGTTGGCAGGATCGACCCCCAGCAGTACATCGTACTTATGCGCCCACGGACCGCCGTACCACTTGAGGAGCACGCTGCTCGCCGCCACGCCAGCGGCGC
Organism: Acidobacteriota bacterium; assembly: GCA_031361295.1. GTDB lineage: Bacteria > Acidobacteriota > Vicinamibacteria > Vicinamibacterales > 2-12-FULL-66-21 > JALZOC01. Next base: position 16,752 of record JANMCN010000012.1, read on the forward strand.
CATTCGCGGGGCTCTGGTTGACCGGTTTGCCCGGCGGCAGCGGCACG
>JANMCN010000039.1:0-9969 GCA_031361295.1 Acidobacteriota bacterium
AACGACATCACGCTCAAATGGATGCTGAGCAAGGGGAAGGCGGCGGGGCTGCCGATTGCCGGTGACGACATCGACGTCCTCCGGCCCGATCCCACCGCAGTCCCGCGGTTCGATCCCAGCCTGCCCCTGAGAGTCCGCCTGATCTCTGCGCTCGACCGTCGCCACTATTCGGTGTTGCCGTCCCCGCAGGGAACCAATCCGCCGGGTACCTGCCCGGTCGAGACACCGGACGACGAAGCGAGCGCGACGCCGATCGGCGGCGTCGTGCAGGTGCTGCCTGCCGCAGCGCAGGACCGGGTCGAGGCGCTCTGGGCCACGGCCGAAGCAGCGGGGAAGGACCTCGATTTTCCGATAGGCGGAGCCAGGGACGCCCTTCTGACGCTCTTCCAGGGCCGCATCGCGCTCGTCGCGACCGACGACGACCTGCGACGGGCGCGACATGCCGTCGCCCAACTCGTCGCTGCGACGGTTGACGGCGCGCAGCGGCGGAACTTCCATGTCCTGAACGAGTTCTTCCTGACCGAGGCGCTCTTCCGTCTGCGCCCGCTGTTCCCCTTCGCCGACTAGCCGCACCATGCGTCCGGGCTCTGGCGTCGATCCCCATACGCCATGGGGCGCGAACGGGGACGCCCCGGAGGCCCCGCCTTGGCGACAACGGACCAGGCACGATAATGTGAGGCATGTGCCCGTCGTCCTTGCCACCGCCCGTTGTCGTCGCTGATCCGGACAGCCTCCAGGGGCTCGCGCGCGCGCTCGCGGCGTGCCCGATCGTCGCTGTGGATACCGAATCGAACAGCCTCCATGCGTATCGTGAGCGCGTGTGCCTGATCCAGTTCTCGACGCCGGAGGCGGACTACATCGTCGATCCGCTGGCACTGCCGGACCTGGACGCCCTGGCGCCGCTGTTTGCCAATGGCGCGCAGCAGAAGGTGTTTCACGCCGCCGAATACGATCTCATCTGTCTGAGGCGCGACTACCATTTCGAGGTCACGAACATCTTCGACACCATGACCGCGGCGCGCACGCTTGGCTGGCCGCAGGTCGGACTGGCCGCGATCCTGGATTCACACTTCGGCGTCCAGATGAACAAGAAGTATCAGCGTGCCGACTGGAAGCGCCGGCCCCTCATGCAGGAACAGCTGGACTACGCGCGACTCGACACGCACTATCTCGTCGCGCTGCGCGATCGACAGCTGCAGGCGCTGACGGAGTCGGGCCGCTGGCCGGAGGCGCAGGAGGAATTCGAGCGCCTGGCGTCCCAGCGGGGCGACTCGGAGGGCGCGGTTCCCGATCCCCTGGCATTCTGGCGCGTCAAAGGCGCGCGCGAGCTTGGTCCGGCGCGGGCGGGTGTCCTCCAGGCTCTCTTCGCGTACCGGGAACGGGAAGCTGAGCGGATGGACCGCCCGCCGTTCAAGGTGATGGGAGACGCCACGCTCATGGATCTCGCGCGGACGGCGCCCCGCCGCGCGGAGGATGTGCACGGCCTGTCGCCGGAGCAGATGCGCCGGCACGCACGGGGTGTGTTGCAGGCGATCGAGCAAGGGCTCCGTGATCCGGCTCCGCAGGCGCCTGCGGTCGAACGCGAGTCCGACGAGGTGCGCGATCGGTACGACCGGCTGCACACGTGGCGCAAGGAGACGGCGCGCGCACGAGGCGTGGAGTCCGATGTGATCCTTCCGCGCGCCGCGCTCAGGGATCTCGCGCGCCGCCCGCCGCGCACGCTGGCCGACCTGGCGCAGATCGCGGACTTCGGCCCCTGGCGTCGCGGCCTGTACGGCCCCGAGATCCTCGCGCTGCTGGCAGGCGGCGAGCCATCACCCGATCGCGGTTGAGGATCCCTTCCCGCACGGCGCGCGGTGTCGGCCGTGCCGGGTCAGGCCGAAGTCGAACAATCGTGATCACACGGAGCCCACGTGATTGCAGACCGCCGACTCGTCTCCGATCGCTTTCATCGGTCGGCGAAGTATCACCGGGACTGGATTGTGCCAAGTGCGAGTGGAGTACCCAGCGCGCTGTGGATAACAGAGTGGCTCACGACCCGGGTAGCCAGTTGCCGGCGGCCGGGTGCGAGCTCGACGTGTCCGATGGACCGGTTCCATATGCGACGTGCGTGCGGTGGGTCGACGCGTACCGTCGCGCCGTGTGGATCAGCGAATCGTCTGGGGCGCTGGAATGCGTGTGGAATGTTCGTCAACGGACGCCGGTTTCGAGGCCGTGACGAGGGCGGTGCCGGCGAACGGATTGCCGTACCAAAACCGCCACCCGAGTCCGCGGCGCGACAGCACGGTGGCGCCCAGCGTGTTGAGCGTCGCGACGTAGCGCGCGGTCGCGCGAATATCGGCAATCGCGAGGCGTCCACCTGGTTTGAGCACGCGCCACGCTTCCCGAACCGCCTGCGCGCGGGCTGCCGTCGAAGGGATGTTGTGGATGGCCAGACTGGACAGCACGAGGTCAAAGGTCCCGTCGGGGAATGGCAGGGCACGCATGTCCCCGGTCTCGACATCGATGCGGTCTTCCACGCCTTCGAGCGACGCGTTTCGCATCGTCACGTCGCGGGCATTGCCGGACTGGTCGTGCGTGCTCCACAGGTCGATACCCGTCACCCGGCCGGTCGTCAACCGGCGGGCGACGGCGGTGAGGACCGCGCCCCGCCCGCAGCCCAGGTCGAGGACGCGTTCGTCGCCGCGCAGGCGGAGCTCGTCGAGGACACCGTCCCACACCCTGAACTTGCCGCGCCTGGTGGTGTAGTAAAAGCTGAGCGCGTTGCCCAGGAAGAACGCGGCGTAGGCGCCCAGCATCGCCGTCAAACGGCCGCGGTGGGGCGTCCACGACGACGCGACGGCGGCGACCATGAGAGCGCCGCCTACCACGGCAAAAGTGACCAGGGCATAGGGGGCGTCGTAGCCGTAGTCTCCGCGTCGCTCCATCGTGACGACATTGTCGTCAGAATGACGGACAACGGCAACGGGGACGTTCGGTCGGTAAAGGGGATCAGCAATGGAGAAGCGCATATTGGGTCGCAGCGGGCTGGAGGTCTCGGCGCTCGGCTTCGGCTGCATGGGCATCAGCTTCGGCTACGGGCCGGCCGCCAGCCGTGAAGACGGGATCGCCATCATCCGCGCGGCCGTTGATGGGGGCGTCACGCTCTTCGATACCGCCGAAGTCTCCGGGCCATTCGCGAATGAAGAGCTCGTCGGGGAAGCGCTCGGCCCCGTTCGGGATCAGGTGGTGATTGCGACCAAGTTCGGCTTCAGGTTCGAGGGCGGCAAGCAGGCGGGGCTCGACAGCCGGCCCGCGCACATCCGGGAAGTGGCCGACGCATCGCTGAAACGGCTCAGGACCGATCGGATCGAGCTCTTCTATCAGCACCGTGTGGACCCGGACGTCCCGATCGAGGACGTGGCCGGGACGGTCAAGGACCTCATTCGCGAAGGCAAGGTCAACCACTTCGGCCTGTCCGAAGCGGGCGTCGCGACGATTTGCCGCGCGCATGCCGTCCAGCCCGTGGCCGCGCTGCAGAGCGAGTACTCGCTCTGGTGGCGGGAGCCCGAACAGGAGGTGCTGCCGGCGCTCGAGGCCCTGGGCATCGGGTTCGTGCCCTTCAGCCCGCTCGGCAAAGGGTTCCTCACCGGGAAGGTCGACGACACGACCACCTTCGACAGCGCCGACTTCCGGAACGTCGTCCCGCGCTTCACGCCAGAGAACCGCAAGGCCAATCTGGCGTTTGTCGAGTGGCTGACGACATTCGCGGAGCGGAAGCAGGCCACCCCGGCGCAGATCGCGCTCGGGTGGCTGCTGGCACAGAAGCCCTGGATCGTGCCGATTCCGGGGACGACGAAGCGTCACCGCCTCGAGGAAAATCTCGGCGCGTCCGCCATTCAGCTGAGCGTGGACGACTTGCGGGAGATCGATCGTGCCTCGTCACAGATCGAGGTCCACGGCGCGCGCTATCCCGAGCACCTGCAGAAAATGGTCGGGCGTTGAGGTGAAGTCACGCGACGGCGCACACGGTCGTCGGATCCCCGGCGCCGACGACGGGAAAGGTGACCGGCTACCCGCGAGCGGAGGCTGGCGCGCGCGGCAGGATTCGAACCTGCGGCCCCCGGCTTAGAAGCTCGCAGCAAGGAGGCAACCGGGGGCAGCGGGAGACCGCTGCCCCAATGTTTCCGGGTCTGCTCGATCACCCGAGGCAACCCGAGAACGCCTCGAACCGCCACGGATTGTCTGCCGTTTGTCAGTCGCCGACGTGTACGTCAGGAGACCAGGCTGTCGTGCCAGCGATCGAAGTGGCGCAGCACCGCCGGATCGGTGATGGCGCGCTGAACCTTTTCGTCCGCGAGCCTCCCGAAGCCAGTCCTCTCGGACCCCGCGGTGCTTCGGAGCGTTCATGATGATTGTGACAAGCGGAAGGTTACGCGCCGTTATACTCGGCGCTCCATTGACGGTTGAGATGCACGAGTTGAGCACCCGGCGGGTGTCTGGAAGGATGCCTTGCTTCGCGGCACCCCAGAGTCGCAGCATGAGCTGAAGGTCGGAATCGGCGAGAAGGCAGGCGCTGCCTTCACGATTCTTCTGAATGCCCGACGAAGCTGTTCCTTGGAAAAGATTCGCGTCAATGCATCGGGAGCTCCGAGCTGTTCGCGCGTAAGTGGCTTTATGAGCTCATGATGGCGGCTTCCCGGACCGTGTCTGTGATCGCATTGAAAAGCTGTCGCCGCGCTCGCAGAGCCTTGGCCTCGGACCGCCTCCCAAGCTCTGGACGGACTCGGTCTGCCAGAGATCCTTCAGACTGCTCGACGACCTGCCGAACAGCTCCAGGGTGTCGTGAATGTACAGCACGTCCTTGGCACGCTCGGCCGGCTTCCGTTTGCCGCTGACCAGGAGCTTCTGCACGATGTAGCTGACCGGATTCGCAACTGTTCATGAAAACCTCTGGACAGCAGTCGTTCGCGCAGGCTTTCCTGGCCCACGGTAATGCCCGTGGGCAGGGCGACGTCGGTGTCTCTCGTCATTAGCGGCGCGTACGGAAGCGTCTGCGCCAAGGGGTGCAGGCGGAACAGGCGATGCGCCCATCCGCCGACGATGACGACGCGGTCAAGGTATGGACCGATCGCATCCGCGAGCTGCGCGAACTTCTCGTCGTCGCGTTCGGCGGTCATCGTCGCACCTTGTCGAGCAGAGGCTTGAGCACCTTGCGGTAGATCATGTCGGCTTGTTCAGGGCCGCGGGCCGGGTAGGCGCCTGCATCCAGCCAGACTTGCACGACGTCGGATACTGGAACGCCATCACGGAGCACCGCTCCGCGGAACACGGACTCTCTCGCTGCTGGGACCCTGATGTAGATGTCCGGAGAGACCCCAGGAGCGTCCAGTGAAAGTCCAAGTCGTTCGAGGACGCCCGGCTCGAGCCGTTCGATGGTAGACGAGCGGCGCGACGCCATGCACAAACCCGAGACCGAGTGCGTCGGCCGCTGCGAAGAGACCAAGGCACAGGCGCGACGGCGGCGCGGCGGCGCGACGCGAGCGAGGAGCTGGAGCGGCAGATTCAGGTGCCTCAGCACGCAGGGCGTCTTGGAGTTGGCGCGCCGGATCTCCCCTGAGGATCCAACGCATGGGCACGTCCCGCGCCGGCCGCACCCTTTCCGCCTGCCAACGCCGAAGCATCTCTTCGAGTCGCACGAGGCTGAGAATGGAATCCGATTCGTCCAGGAAACCTTCCAGGCGAAGTTGCCGCACGAACCGAAAGGCGCTCATTACGGAGACGTTGGACGCGGCGGCGAGTTGTGACGCGTTGCGATACTCGGCGCGGGGAGCATTCAGCACGTCGGACGGAATCCATGGGGCCAGAAGCACCCTGAGCATCCACTGGTTCAGGTCAGAGAACAGGTGCGAGACAGCCGCTTCGGGGGCGCGAACCCGTAGGCGTCGCTCCGCTCGTCCCCTGGCCGCATGCATCGACGAGTCGAGCCCTGGTCCGCGAAACCATTGAAACCCTTCCATGTCGACCAGACCCACGGCGTCGTCGGGAGCGTACTCCTGGACGAACCGGTCCACGTCGCGAACAAGAGCCTCTCTGACGCCTTTTGCCCCGACAACGGCAAGCGGGGCCACTGGTTCCGGGCTGCGTTCCGCGAACGCTCTGGCCTGCAAAATGGCTTGAGCGAGTAGTGGCAGCAGCCGGTCCCGGCGCCCCTCAGGTGCGCTCTTTCACCTCGACGACGTACGAGTGCTCGCCGCGCCGAGCCAGCAGATCGGCGCGAAGGTTGCCGCCGGCGGACGGCTGCCGCCTGACCTTCCAGCCCGCTCTTCGGAAAAGGTCAGCGACCCGCTGTTCGAGGGCCTCGTCACGGTATGCGCGCACTTCGGGGGCCATGACGTGTCTCGTCCGTTTAACATGGGCTGCCGGCGCGACGAGCAGAATGATGACGAGGGGGTTGGCAAGGAGGCGCAGCAGCTGTACGACGGCCGACAGACGGCGGACCGGAGTCGGCTCGGTCGGACCATAGACTGCGAGCCGCTGAGCCGCCTCGGCGCCGCTCGGGCCCTGTTCGGGGCCAGTCATCAGTCCGTCAACCGCACATCCCCGGCGATTGCACCGCAGCGATCGGCAATCGGTGCGCGGATCGAGATGTCACTCATCGGTCACTTGGCGACCAGAAGGCAGATCGGCACTCCCCGCCGGAACGAGGCCGACGTCGCAGGTATATTAGAATATTGTAATATACTAATATATGTGAATTCTTCCCTGCGAACCTTCAAAGCCCAAGTCTTCCAGGCGTTGGCCAACCCCACCCGCATCGCGATTGTGGAGGCTTTGCGAGACGGCGAGCTTACGGCGGGCGCACTGCTCACACTCCTCGGGGGCGAGCAGTCGAACCTCTCGCAACACTTGGCTGTCCTGCGGGCGAAACACGTCGTCGCCAGCCGTAAGTCGGGCAACCAGATCTACTACGCGCTCCGCGACCCGGTCCTCATCCAGATACTCGACCTGCTGAAGCAGTACGTCTCCGCTCATCTCAACGACACCCTGTCCATGCTCGGGGAGATGGCTCCTGAACACGATCGGCGCGTATGAGCGCACTGTTGAATCGCATTCCGTGGCGAACCTGGCAACCGAAGCTGTTTCAGGATCTCGCCACCTATGACCGGCGAGCATTCGTCGCCGATGTGATCGCCGGACTGACGGTGGGCGTCGTCGCGCTGCCGCTGGCGATGGCGTTCGGGATCGCATCGGGCGTGACCCCACAGGCGGGCATCTACACGGCCATCGTCGGCGGATTCGTGGTGTCCTTCCTTGGGGGATCACGCATTCAAATTGGCGGACCGACGGGGGCGTTCGTGGTGATCGTCGCGGGCATCGTCGCCGCGCACGGCCTGTCCGGCCTGCTGATGGTCACGATGATGGCGGGCGTCATCCTGGTGTTCCTGGCGGTCACCGGTCTCGGCCAGACGATCAAGTTCATTCCGAGGCCCGTCGTCCTGGGGTTCACCAACGGCATCGCCTTGCTGATTGCCTCCACCCAGATAAAGGACTTCTTTGGCCTGGGCATCGGTAACCCACCGAACGAGTTTTTCGCGCGGATGAAACTGTTCGTCGAGTCGATGGACACGTTCCATCCTGCGGCGCTGGCGCTGGGCATCGGCTCGCTGGCGCTCGTGCTCGTGGTACCGCGGTGGATGACGCGCGTGCCCGGTTCGATCGTGGCACTCGTCCTCGGGACAGTCGCGGTCGTCGCCTTTCAGCTGCCTGTGGAGACGATCGGCTCGAAGTTCGGAGCCATCCCTGGCGGCCTTCCGCCGATCCACATCCCCACGTTCCGCGTCGATCTGATCCTGCCGCTGCTGCCGGCGGCCATGACGGTGGCGCTGCTGGCCGCGGTGGAGAGTCTGCTCTCCGCGGTCGTCGCCGACTCGATGACGGGCGATCGGCATAATTCGAACGCCGAGCTCATGGCGCAAGGGGTGGCCAACATCGTCGCGCCGCTCGTGGGTGGCATTCCCGTCACGGGAGCGATTGCTCGCACGGCGACGAACTTCCGCTCGGGTGCCCGCTCGCCGGTCGCCGGTCTGGTGCATGCGCTCACGTTACTGGCCATCGTGCTCTTGTTGGCGCCGCTCGCCACGTTTGTGCCGCTGGCGACGCTGGCGGCCGTGCTCTTCATCGTGGCCTACAACATGGGTGAGTGGCGGGAGATTGCCGGGATCTGGCGTCTCGACTGGGCCGACAAGTCGGTCTGGATGATCACGTTCGCGCTGACCGTCATGGCCGATCTGACCATCGCCGTAGAAGTGGGTATGGCCCTGGCCGCGCTGCTCTATATCTACCGGGTCACGGACACGACCAGCATCGCGATCGTCACACCGGAATACATCGAAGATGGCCGTGCCCACGTCCTGCAGGACAAGCACCTCCCGTCGTACGTGACCATCCTGCGCATCCACGGGCCGTTTCTGTTCGGGATGACGGACAAGCTCGCGGCCGCGACGGCCGACCTATCGGCGTTTGCGCCCATCGTCATCCTGCGGTTACGGAATATGACGGCGATCGACGCGTCCGGTCTGCATGCGCTGGAAACGCTCAGTGATCGCCTGAAGAAATCCGGCCGCACGTTGATCCTGTGCGGCGCACGCCACCAGCCCGCGCAGTTCCTCCATCAGGCCGAACTCATCCAACATGTCGGCGCCCACAACATCGTGCCCCACGTCCAGGCCGCGCTGGCGCGGGCGCAAGATCTCCATTCGCGCTTCTCTCTACTGGGCGAGGACGCCGCACGCTACCTGGCAACCGCGTCGCTCTAGCGAAGACGTGCGCGCGGTCACCGACGCGGCGCTCCAAGTAGCGCAAGATGCCCGGTGATTGTCGAACAGGGTCTCGACCGGCGCGGAATCAGTGGGCGTGTCCATCCATCCCCAGATGGAAAAGCTTCTCGCTTTCGATCGCTCGGGACAGGATGAGTTAGCCGACAGCAGGCTCGCCGCTCGCTTGACAAGTCTGGAGTTGGGCGTGGTGGACACTTCAGCGTTGGGAAAGCAGGACCGATCCATCGGGGCGGCGGCGCCGAGCGGTCGCGTTGGCCCTTGCTCCTCCTAATGACAACGGGGACCACCAGTCCGGGGACCCAGAGCACAAACGGTATCAGGAGCAGCAATTTGAAACCGGAGTTGAGTTGAAAGTTCGTGAGACTCATCGTCCCGACGGTGAGTAACCCTGCCAACGCGAGGACGGTCCAAGTATATTTTTCCCGCAAAGACAGATGGATTCATCGCCGCGAAAATCGTCATCCGCGCCCGTTTCCGGTGTTCTAGGGATCGAGCAGCACTATCGGTAACGCATCGCAGCCGGACGGCGTGGCGATCTGTTCGGCGGACAACGCCAGGCGGTCTGGCAGCCATCCTGGGGGCGTGCTCGGCGGGAGTCTGGGCTCGATGCCACAAGTCTTTCGCAGGCCACGGGCGTGCCCGCCGCGTCTGTCTTGGTCGCGGCCCAGGCGGCCGTGGGATTCGATCAACAAGGACCCTCCGCTGAGTTGATCTCATTCTGCCGCTTTGCAGCCAACGCTCGTAGCCAAGCGCGCCGCGGCTCGCGTCCGAGAAGTCGACAGGGAACAGGACAGCTGGCCGTGGATTCATGTCGTGTTTCTCCATTGCAAGGCGGCTGCGCACCACGAGGCTCGAATCCCCGAAGGATCCGACACTGACCCAGGGGCAAAAAAGTGCCTGCGACCGCGGAATAGTCCCCACGTCCTCCTGCCGTTGAGCTTCGGAATTCACGCAAAAACTGAAGCCACTGCTTCGGCGTCGCGGCATGGCGATTGCCCGTCACGACCGCATGCGAACTATCGAAATGGTTGCCGACCCCGTTCCGGCCGGCCGTGAGACGACATCGGACACGATGATGGCGCTGGTCTACGGGGGCCCTGGCCAGCGGACCTGGCAGGCGATGCCCAAGCCCCTCGTGCGGGACCCCGGG
>JANMCN010000046.1:0-2959 GCA_031361295.1 Acidobacteriota bacterium
GTGCCCTTTCCCTCGAACTTGAGCAGTCCGAGCGATGTCGCCGACGTCACGGCGTGCGGCAGCGGGTGCGTCAGCGGCATCGCGAACAGGTCGCCGCGGAGCGTGAAGAACCCACCACCCGCCGACGGCCACGTGGTGATCGCAACGGGGAACGCCGCCTGCAGGAATGCGCGGCCGACGAGTGCCGGGTTGAACACGTTCTGCCCGAGCCCGCCCCACACCTGCTTGCCGAACACGATCGCGAACGCAGCGCCGAGCGCCGTCATCCAGAGCGGAAATCCGGCGGGAAGCGAGAGGCCGAGCAAGAGTCCGGTGATCGTCGCCGAGCCGTCGGCGATGGCACCGCCCTTCCCGGTCGAGCGTTCAGTGAGGACCGCAACCGCCACCGCGGTGGCGATCTGCAGGAGCGCGCTCACGCCAAAGAACCACGCCGCGGACAGCACCACCGGGACAAGGCTCGCCACCACGTTCCACATTATCCGCGGCGTGGAATCGAGCGACCGGATGTGTGGCGACGCCGTGACGATGAGTTTTTCGGGGCTCATGCGACCGCCGGCTGCGCGCGCCGGAGTGCGACCTTGCTCGCCTGGAAGAGCTGGGACAGCGGAATGTTCGACGGACAGACGTACGAGCACGAGCCGCAGAGCATGCAGTCGGCGAGATGTAGATCGGCCATTTCCTGGTACTGCTGCACCCGGGCGAAGTCGCCGAGCAGCGAAGGATTGAGGAACACCGGGCAGGCGTCGAGGCAGCGCCCGCAATGGATGCACGGGTACACCGCCGCCTGGCGCGTTTCGCCTTTCTCGAGCACCACCACGCCGGTCGTCCCCTTGATCACCGGCGCGTCGTGATTGGCCAGCGCCTGCCCCATCATCGGGCCGCCGATTATCACCTCGGCGGCCGCCGCCGTCACGCCGTCGCAGTGCGCGAGCAGGTCGCGGAGCTTGGTGCCCACGGGAACGATGAGATTCGCGGGTTTCCGCAGTCCATGCCCCGATACTGTCACAATCCGCTCGATGAGCGGCAGTCCCGTCTCGAACACCTCGGCGATCGCCGACACCGAGCCGACGTTCTGCACCATGACGCCGACGGTGACGGGGAGCTGGCCCGACGGCACTTCGACGCCCGTGACCGCGTGGATCAGCATCTTCTCCGCACCCTGCGGATACTTGACCGTGAGCGGGAGGATGGTCACATCGAGGTCCTCCGGCACAGTGCGCCGGAGCGCCCGGATCGCGTCGGGCTTGTTCTTCTCGACGCCGATCACGCACTTCAGCACGCCCATCGCACGCATCATCACGCGGATGCCAAAATGCACACGATCCGGATACTCGACCATCGTCCGGTGATCCGACGTCAGGTACGGCTCGCACTCGGCGCCGTTGATTATGAGCGTGTGCACCCGGTAATCCTTGGGCGGCGCCAGCTTCACGTGCGTGGGGAAGGCCGCGCCGCCGAGTCCGACGACTCCCGCGTCCTGAACTGCTTGGACCACTTGCTGCGTTGTCAGCCCCTCCCAATGCGGCACGAGGCGGGGACGCGCGACCTGCGGCGCGAACCGGTCGACCTTGATGCGCACCGACTCGGCCATCGAACCATCGGGGTGCGGCCACCAGTCCACGTCCACCACCGTGCCGGCGGCGGACGCGTGGATCGGCACGGACATGAAGCCATCGGCTTCGCCAACCTTGTCACCACGCTCCACCTTGTCGCCTACTTTCACGCAGAGCTTCGCCGGCTTTCCCGCATGCTGCCGGAGCGGGAGTACCAGTTCGTCGGGATAGGGCATGCGCCGAATGGGGAGTTGGCTGGTGAGTGCTTTCTCCTCGGGCGGATGAACGCCGTGCCTGAATCCCGTCGCGAAACTCATCAGCCTATCAGTTGAACTTCTCGGCGCGCTTCACCCACTTCGCGAGATCTTTTTCCTTTGGGTTGAGCGGTGATCCGGGATGGATGATGGAAACCGGGCACCGTTCCGCCGCGACGACGAGCTGTTGGAACGTGCCGGCCTTGGCATCCTTTACGAGCGCCTGCTTCTCGGCATTGTAGACGAACATCCTGTTGTTGAGATTCGTGCATTCGTTGCAGGTCGTGCAGCGGGCTGAATCAATGTACGCCTCGAGCGCCAGCGTTTCGTCGCCAGCGACCGCGGTCGCGGCGGCGACCGGTGCGGCAGAGAGCGCCGCGGCAACCGCTACTGGTGCGGCAACCGGGACTGGTGGCGCTGACACCACTGGCGTCACGGGAATCCGCGGGGCCACGGTCTTCGCGAGCGAGCCATTCCCCGACGCGGGGTGCAGCGGCGACGGCTTGCTCACCGACGGCAGCGATGCGAGCAGTTGGGCCACCGCCGCCGAGCTGCCGGCATTCTTGATCAGCCCTTCGGCAAGTCGCCGCGCGATTTGCGTCGGAAGATTCGCCTTGAGCTCGGCGATCTTTGCCTCGTAATCGATGCGCAGTGCATCCGCGCGCTGCTCGAACTCCGATTCCATTTGCCCCACAACGGTGTCGTGCACCGTCACCGGGATCTCGAGACCGGCGAGCTGCCGTAGCTGCGACCAGAACTGCTGTCGTTCCGCGGCGAGCTCGACCATTTCTGCCGAGACCTTCAGTCGCCGGAGCTTCCGGTCCTTGGTCAGCGCCCAGATGAATGGCACGCGACCCTCGCGGTCGTCGGTGCTCGCCGCGAAGTACTCGTGGAAGAGCATCATCTCGTCGGCCGACTGCGACGCAGGCAGCTCGGAGAAGTGCTGCTTGAACCTCACTTCGGAGGCCGCCCAGTCGGCAATGGTGACAGGCAGCTCCATCGTCTGCTCCGCGCCGTCATCATCCACGTACTTGAGCGCGTAGGATGGCCACGCATCGTTCGGGGACGGATTGCCCTCGAGGCTCAGACAATCAGCGAAGCTCGGTCCGCCGTCCGGATCGTAGGTGAGGAATGGGAACGCGCGGCTCTCGA
>JANMCN010000047.1:0-1834 GCA_031361295.1 Acidobacteriota bacterium
CAATGCATGTCAGGGCGGACTTGACAAACCTTTATCGGTTCAAAGGCAACTCTATCATCCTCATCGAGCGCCGACCTGACTTCCGCGATCCTGCTCGTCATACGGAGCATGAGTTCGCGAAGTTCGTCTACAGCCAACGGATCGGCGCATGGTCCTTGCGGTGGGGCGATCGGAACGGGCGCTGGCACGCTGTGACGGATTCCAGGACGTGCCGCATTTGCGCGACCTCTTGGCTGAAGTCGCCTCCGATCCCACGGGCATCTCCTTGGATAGAGCCGGTGCGGGGACCGTGCGACGAGCCTTGAGGACGTGAAGCAGGTAGGCCATAATCTGCCGACAAATTCTTGGACGGGTTCGCGGGGAAGCATGACCTGACCAGAAGTCGCGCGCCATCACCATGTTAGAAACAGGCCCTGTCCGAGTTCGAATCCCTGCCTCCCAGCTAACCGTCTCCGCCGCGCGCTGAAACCTGTCGCGGCTCCCTCAGGATGGCTCACCGACGCGATGAGATCCCGCCGAAGCGCGCCGCGCCAAGGCGGACCAATCCCTGCAAGATCCGTTGAGAATCCACACCCGTCTCCCGGTGGGCGGCGGTTCGCGGCGAAACTCTTGAGGTCGGGGCTTGGTCGAGCTATCGCCCGACCCGCGGCGCGGCTTCGTCCCGGCGGGGCGCTACGTGGCGGCGAGGGGGTGGGACCACCTCAGGCCCGGGAAGCGCGCGAAGTCGCTGTCGGTTGTCACGAGCTCGCACCAGTGCTCGATGGCCAGGGCCGCGATGTAGGCATCCGTCACTAGCGGGCCCCTGATGTTGCGACAGAGACCGGTGAACAGCGCCCAGTGCCGGCGACCCGGCATGATGAGCGACGCGCGGGGCCGATCCGCCAGGCGCTGGCAGGGAGATCGTGGTGCGCATGATGCTTACTCATACTATGCCTGCATCACCGCATCACCTGCCGCTCAGCGGCGCGCCGACACTCCATTGGCGGAACTTTCAGGCGCTTGTCGGCTGGCCGGATCCCACTCGACCTTCCCTGTCGCCGCCGCGAGACGCCGCATTACGCGCCCGCGCCCGGCGGAAGCAGCCCGTCAGACGTCAACGACGCGGCGATCAGTTCGGCGACGTTTGTCGCCGAGCGCAGCACGCCATTGAGCGTCGCGTCGAAGAGGTAGTCGCCGACAACGAAGAGACCGCCACGTCCTGATCGGTCCAGCGGCCCTTCGGCGCCGGCCAGTGTCGGACGACCCGGTCTCGCCGATACGGCTCCCGCCCAACGGTGGACGCGACATTCGCGGAGGCTCTGTCGCGCGATCGCCGCGAGCCCCCCTGGCAGCGACGCCACCGCCAGCTCGGCCAGCGTGCCATCATCCGCGTTGCACAGCATCAGCGCGTCCGCGCCCGCCATCAACCACCCCAGTACGCCGCCCGACTCGTGTGGATGGCGGGCACTCTCGTCGTAGACGCAGCAGCCGCCGAACGCGTCGAGCATGAACCACGCGCCGGGCAGCGCCGTGCGCCAGAAGACTCGTTCGAAGAGCAGCGAGACGCGCAGGTAGTGGCCGGGTCGATCGTACGCAGCGACGTGCGCGGCGAAGTGGCGGCGCAGTTCGTCCCCTGCGCATTCGATCGCGTGAAGAGCGCCGTGAGGCACAGCCAAAACCACCACGTCCGCCTGTTCGACCGAGAGCTCGCCGCCGCGGCGGACAGTCAGCGCATACCCGCCGCTCGCCTCCCGCCCGATCCGCACGAGGCGCGCGTTCAACTCGATCGCCGTTCGCGTCAGATGCTGCGCCAGTCGTCGCGGCAACTCTTCCATCCCGCCCCGGAGCGCGTAGA
>JANMCN010000048.1:0-2750 GCA_031361295.1 Acidobacteriota bacterium
CATCGTCGCCGAGATCATCGCCAACAACACGCGCAAGCCGTTGTGGGGCTACCGGACGATGGTCTACTCGCTGGTCTTCCTCGGCTTCATGTCGTTCATCGTCTGGGCGCACCACATGTTCATGACCGGCATGGGGACGGCGATGGCGGCGTTCTTCCAGACGACGACGATGATCATTTCGATCCCGTCGGTAGCGATCCTGACGGCGCTGATCATCTCGCTGTGGGGCGGATCGATTCGGTTCAACACGCCGATGCTGTTCGCGGTCGCGTTCCTGCCGATGTTCGGCATCGGCGGGCTGACCGGGCTGCCGCTCGGCCTGAACGTCTCGGACATCCCGCTGCACGACACCTACTACGTCATCGCCCACTTCCACTACGTCGTCGCGCCGGGGACGATCTTCGCGCTGTTTGCGGGGATCTACTACTGGTTCCCGAAAGCGACCGGGCGGAAGATGAACGAGACGCTCGGCAAGATCCATTTCGTCGGGTCGCTGGTGTGCATGAACGTCATTTTCATGCCGATGTTCCTGATGGGGCTGGCCGGGGTGTCGCGGCGGCTGTTCGACGGCGGCGCGAGCTACGCCTTCGCGCAGCCGGTCCTCCACCTGAACGTCGTGTCGTCGTGGGGCGCGTGGATCATGGCGCTCTTCCAGCTGCCGTTCATCTTCAACTTCTTCTGGAGCATCTGGAACGGGGAGAAGACCGACGGGAACCCATGGGAAGCGACGACCATCGAGTGGGCGGCGCCGTCGCCACCGCCGCACGGCAACTTCCTGACCGTCCCCGAGGCCTACCGCGGGCCGTACGAGTACAGCGTTCCCGGCGCGGCCAGGGACTTCAAGCCGCAGTACGAGGCGTGAGCTGAATGGAGATTCCCTACACCGTCGAGGTGCGCCCCGATACGGGCCTCAACAACGGCAAGATTGGCATCTGGCTGTTCCTGGCCTCGGAAGTCATGCTGTTCGGGGCGTTGTTTGCCAGCTACATCCTGATCCGGACCGGGGCGCCGAGCTGGCCGCGGGGCGACACCATCCTCAACGTCCCGCTCGCCACGTTCAACACGCTCGTCCTGATCTCGTCGTCGGTGACGATGGTGATGGCGTGGGCGTCGCTCAAGCGCCACCGCTTCCCGACGTTCCGGCTCTACATGGGGGCGACGATCCTGCTCGGGTTCGTGTTCCTCGGGGTCAAGTACGTCGAGTACAGCCACAAGTTCCACGACGGGCTGTTTCCCAGCACCAATAATTTCCTGGCGATTTATTTCACCCTGACCGGCCTGCACATGCTGCACGTCGCCGGCGGGATGGCGGTGAACGCCTATTTCCTGTTTCCCGGATCGAAGCTGTGGAAGACGAACCCGGAGTGGTTCACCAACCGGGTCGAGAACTCTGGCCTGTTCTGGCATTTCGTCGATCTGGTCTGGATCTTCCTGTTCCCGACGCTGTACCTTCTGTAGAGAGCATCCATGACGACCGACCACGCCGCTGACATCGACCAGCACGTCCGGGTCTACGTCACTGTTTTCGTCACGCTGATGGCCCTGACGATCATCACGGTGGCGATCTCCCGGGTCCATCTGCCGATACCGATTGCCATCACCGTGGCGCTGGTCGTCGCGACCATCAAGGGATCGCTGGTGGCGTGCTACTTCATGCACCTGATCTCCGAAAAGAAGCTGATTCTCGCGGTCCTGGCGCTGACCGCCGTGTTCTTTGCCGCGCTGGTGGCGCTGCCCCTGCTGACCGTCCACGACGGGTTCTGGATTCGCTGATGAACCTCAGGTCCGTGCACGCGGTGCTGATCGCCCTGTCGGCGGCCCTTGCCGTGCTGTTCGGCGTCTGGTGCCTGGACCTGTACGGGCGCTCGCACGCGGCCGGCCCGCTGGTCGCGGCGGTCGCCGCCTTTGTCGTGGCGGCGGGTCTGGTCGCCTACGACTCATGGTTCCTGCGCAAGACGCGGGTGCTGCGATGAGAGCGCCGGCGCCGCTGCGCCGCGTGGTCGCGACGGCCGCGGCCATCGCCGTGATCTTCGGCGCGGGGTCGAGCGCCAAGGCCTGTGCGCTGTGCTTCGGGGCCGAGGAAACCGCGCTCATCGACGGTACCAAGCTCGGCGTCCTGGTCCTGCTGGCGATCACGCTAGTCGTGCAGGGGGCGTTCGTGAGCTTCTTTCTGTATCTCCGCAAGCGCGCCAAGCACTTCGCGGACGCCGAGCTGGAGACCGAATGGTCGGAGCTCCAGAGGTCGCCGAGGACACCATGACGCACTGGCTGGGCATGCCGCCGCTGGCCTCGACGCACGGCGGGCAGATCGACGGACTGATCGGCTGGATCCACATCTTCATGCTCGTCCTGTTCGTCGGGTGGGGCGGGTTCATGACCTATGCGCTGATCCGGTTCCGGCGCTCGCGGCATCCGGTCGCAAACTACACCGGCGTGACGTCGCACGCGTCGACCTATTCCGAGGTCGCCGTCGCGGTCATCGAGGCCGTCCTGCTGTTCGCCTTCTCGATCCCGCTCTGGGCGGCGCGGGTCGACCGGATCCCGTCGGAGAGCGACGCGCTGGTCGTCCACGTCACCGCCGAGCAGTTCGCCTGGAACATCCACTATGCCGGTCCCGATCGGGTCTTCGGCCGCACCGACACGTCGCTGATCGACCTCCAGACCAACCCGCTCGGGCTCGATCGCACCGATCCCGCCGGCAAGGACGACATCACGACGCTCAATCAGCTGTATCTGCCGGCGAACACGCC
>JANMCN010000077.1:0-5568 GCA_031361295.1 Acidobacteriota bacterium
AGCGGCATCCAATACCGGAGCGTCGAGTTGCCGGACGTCGGCAAATGGGTCCTCAAGGGGTACCAGGCCGATATCGACTTCGCCGGCGAATACCTCGGCAACGTCCACGAGGAACGCGGGCGCAAACCGGGCCACGTCGTCCTGGCCCGGCGCGGCCAGGTCACGCGCATCGCTGCCGGCCCCAGGTACAAGACGCTCGCGACGATTGCGGACGGCACGCTGCTCAAGGGCATCGTCAACATCAACGGCTGGAACCGGTATCACATCATCGCGCGGGGCCCCGTGCTGATGCAGATCATCAACGGTCAGCTCGTCGCCGCGACGATCGACGAGGACACGAAGAACTTCGTGGCCGAAGGGCTGCTCGGCTTCCAGATGCACGTCGGGCCTTCGTTCAAGGTTGAATACCGGAATATCCTGTACAAGAAGCTGGGGCAGTGAACGCCGCCTCGGCCGGGAGTGCACCATGGCGCAGATAGGTGTGAACGCGTGGGTGTGGTCGTCGCCCATTACGACCGAAGAGCTCGGACGGCTGGCGCCGATGATTGCCGGCATGGGGTTCGATCTGGTCGAAGTGCCGATCGAGAGCACCAGTGATCTCGACTACCGCAGGGGCGCGGAGATCGTGAGGGCGAGCCGCCTCGCCGTGAGTGTCTGCGCGGCCATGGGCCCGGATCGCGATCTGATTCACCCGGAGGAGAGCATCAGGACGAACGGGATGACCTACGTCCGGCACTGCATCGACGCCGCACAGACGCTGGGCGCCGCGAACGTTGTGGGTCCGCTGTACAGCGCCGTCGGCCGGTCGTGGCAGCAGACCCCGGACGAGCGGAAGACGGATCTGGACCTGCTCGTGCGTCAGCTCAAAGACCTGTCGGCGTACGCCGGCGACCACGGTGTGACGCTCTGCGTGGAGCCGCTCAACCGGTTCGAGACGAGCTTCCTGAACCTGACGTCCCAGGCGATCGAGGTCGTGGACCGCGTGGGTCACAAGGCCTGCGGCCTCCTGCTCGATACCTTCCACATGAACATCGAGGAGCGCTCGATAGGCGACGCGATCCGGGCGGCCGGCTCGAGAATGCGGCACCTCCACACATGCGAGAACGATCGCGGCGCACCGGGATCGGGCCACGTTCCGTGGGAGGAAGTCGCGAAGGCGTGTGGCGACATCGGCTACAAGGGCCCGATGGTGATCGAGTCGTTCACGAACAAGGTCAAGTCCATCGCGCGCGCCGCGGCGATCTGGCGCTCCTTCGCCACCTCGCAGGATGCGCTGGCGACCGACGGCCTGCGTCACCTGCGCGGTCTGTTTCCGAACTGAACCGGTGCGCGGCACAGACACGCGGGGATCGTCATGACGGCCAGGCTCGCCGCGTTGCGCGTCGCTCGGTTCCGCACGATGGCGGCCGGCCGCCGTGGTCGATGCAGCGCTTCCGGTTATATCGGCCGGGGCATTGACTCGGCACGCGCCACCTGGCCCTGGGAGCGCTGAGCGCGCGGTGTATGCTGGGCCGCTCCTGTCAGCTGTCAGCGACAGACCAGGCCCGTTCAGCTCGAGAAGGCTGCGTCTCCCGTAACCGGTTGCCGGTTACCAGGAGCCGGTAACCGGGACCTGGGAACTGGGACCTGGGATCTGGGAACTGGAATTTGGAACTGGATACTGGATTCTGGAACGCGAAGGACGCCACGCGCGCGAAGTGATTTGGGAGGGTGTGCCGTGAAACGGATTGGGATGGGAATTGTCGGTGCGGGATTCGTCGGGCCCCATCATATCGATGCAGTCCGGCGCCTCGGCTATGTCGACGTCGTCGGCGTCGCGGGCAGCAGCCAGGCGTCGGCCGAGAAGAAAGCGGAAGCGCTCGGGGCGCGCAAGGCCTACGGGAGTTACCAGGCCCTGCTGGACGATCCTGAGATTCAGGTCGTGCACAATGCGACGCCGAACTACCTGCACTATCCCGTGAACGCCGCCGCGATCGCGAAGGGGAAGCACGTGATCTCCGACAAGCCGCTCGCGATGACGGCGGCCGAGGCGAAGACGCTGCTCGACCAGGCGACGAAAGCCGGCATCGTGCATGCGGTGACGTTCAACTATCGGGGCAACCCGCTCGTGCAGCAGGCGCGGCTCGCCATTGCCCGCGGCGACATCGGGCGACCGACCTTTCTCGTCGGGCACTACCTGCAGGACTGGCTCCTGAAGGACACGGACTACTCGTGGCGGCTCGAGCCCGACAAGGGGGGCGCCTCGTCGGCGCTCGGCGACATCGGGTCGCACTGGTGCGACCTCGCGCAGCACATCAGCGGGCTTCGGATCACCCACGTCCTTGGCGACATCACGACCGTCATTCCGAAGCGCAAGAAGCCGACAGGATCACGGGAAGCGTTTGCCGTCGGCGGAGCGGACCAGGGGGTCGAGGAGGTCGACATCAAGGTTGAAGACCTCGCGTCGGTGCTCCTGCGGTTCGACAACGGCGCCCGGGGCAGCTTTTCCGTCGCACAGATCTGCGCCGGCCACAAGAACGATCTGCAGCTCGAGATCTGCGGGTCGAGCGCATCGCTGCGCTGGCACCAGGAGCGCCAGAACGAGCTCTGGATAGGCCGACGCGACAAGGCGAACGAGACGCTCGCGAAGGATCCGTCCCTGCTCGACGGCGAGGCGGCGCGCTATGCGCACCTGCCCGGCGGCCATCAGGAGGCGTGGGCGGATGCCTTCTGCAACCTGATGCGCGACATTTACGGCTTCATCGCGGCGGGCAGGAAGCCCTCCGACCCGCATCCCCCGGCATTTGCCACCTTCGAAGACGGCTACCGCGCGAACTGCGTCGTCGAAGCGATCCTCGAGAGTGCGCGCAACGGATCCGCGTGGACGAAGGTCCCGTATCAGGCGTAGACACGATATGAAAATTCAACCGTTCGAACCGAAGTTCATGAAGGTCGGCGTCCTGACCGCCGCGCTGCAGGAGCTGACGCCGCGCGAGATTCGCGACGCGGACCCGGACCGTGCCATTGAAGAATGGGTGGCGTTCGCGAAGGAGCTGGGGGCGAACTACATCCAGCTCGCGGCCGCGCTGCACCCGACGGAGAGCGACGTGCCGCTCGAGGCCCAGCTCGATCCCGTCGCGAACACCCTCGACCTGCGCAAGCCGTTCGACCAGGGCCGCGCGCGCCGCGTCACCGCCGCACTCGATGCGAACGGGATCGGGATTTCGGAGGTGGGGTACTTCGACAATCTGCTCCACCACGATCCCTCCATCCGCGCGAAGAAATACGAGTTCATGCGGCGCGTCTTCGATGCCGCGGCGCTGCTCGGCGTCGACGCGGTGTGCGGGTTCGTCGGCCGCAACCAGCAGCGGAGCATGGACCAGAACCTGGTGGACTTCGAGCAGTGGTTCGTGCCGCTGCTCAAGGATGCGAAGGCGCGGGGCCTGACCTACCGGGTCGAGCAGTGCCCGATGCCCGGGTGGACGACGGGAGACAACTGGCACAACAACATCGCCTACACCCCGGGCACGTGGATCGCGCTGCACCGCATCTGCGAAAAGCACGGCGTCGGCGACCAGTTCCGCATCCATTACGATCCGTCGCACGCGATCCTGATGGGCCAGGACACGCGGTCGATTTTCCAGTATTTGAAGGACACGGGGTACAACTTCCTGATCGGCGGGTTCCACGTGAAGGGGCAGGTCGTGGACGCGAAGGGCGTCTCGGCCTGGGGCTACGGGGGCCAGACCGTCGAACGGGGCGACTGGAAGGACGGCGCCGCCACGGCCAATCCCGCCGAGCAGCTGAATGCGTGGAAGAAGCAGGTCGTGCTGGCCGAGCACGAGCTGCCCGGCACTGCGCGGCACGATCCGCTCGCGTACCTGCAGAATCGGAGCGTGGACTGGCTCGATCATCAGCTCGCGGCGCGCGAACTGCTGCAGCTCGACGTGGCGAACACGCACCTGGTCGTCGAGCACGAGTATCCGCCGGCCCGCCTCCAGGATCGGGAACGCGTGAAGCCGATTCTCCAGGGGTCCATCGCGTTCGTGCGCCATATCGACGAGGCGGCGGCGTGCATGTATGCGCTGCAGCACGAAGTGCTGGAGACGCAGAAGATCCCCATTCAGGGCGTCGGCCGGCAGCCGTATCGGTCGTGACGATCCCGCCCCGCGCTACGTACGGCTGATCACCGCGGAGCTGACGCCCCGCGCGACGTACCGCTGATCATCGTGGGGGTGAGGTCCCGCGCTACGCACGGCTGATCGCCGCGGGGCTGAAGCCCCGCGCTACGTACCGCGTGCCGAGCGCGACCGGGGTCCCGCGCGTACGTAGCGCGCAGCTTCAGCTGCGCGAACGACGGAGGGGCCGCGCGACGTCGCGTATAATTGCCGCTGCAATCGATTGCAACAGTCACGTCCGGGTATCGGGAAGTAGAGGACATCGTGGAACAGCACAACAAGCTCGCAATCCTCGTCGGCGGCGGGCCGGCCCCCGGCATCAACAGCGTCATCGGCGCCGCGACCATCCGCGCGCGGCTCGAGGGCATCGAGGTCGTCGGGATCCGGGACGGCTTCGAGTGGCTGATGCTGGGGGACATCGATCACGTGATGCCCCTCACGACCGACGCGGTCAGCCGCATTCACTTTCGCGGCGGATCGCACCTGGGCATCGCGCGCGCCAATCCGACGAAGGACCCGCAGCTGCTCGAGAACACGGTGACGTCGCTGCTGCGGCTGAACGTGTCGCAGCTCGTGACCATCGGCGGCGACGACACCGCGTTCTCCGCGATGAAGCTGGAGCAGCACGCCGCCGGACGCATCCGCGTCGTGCACGTGCCCAAGACCATCGACAACGATCTCGACCTGCCGCCGCACGTGGACACGTTCGGCTACCAGTCGGCGCGGCATTACGGCGTCGACATC
Source organism: Acidobacteriota bacterium (assembly GCA_031361295.1). Taxonomy (GTDB): domain Bacteria; phylum Acidobacteriota; class Vicinamibacteria; order Vicinamibacterales; family 2-12-FULL-66-21; genus JALZOC01. Next base: position 4,902 of record JANMCN010000077.1, read on the forward strand.
GTGAAGAACCTCATGGTGGACGCGAAGACCACGACGCGGTGGTATTTCGTCATCGCGATGGGGCGCAAGGCCGGCCACCTGGCGCTCGGCATCGGGAAGGCGGCGGGCGCGACGGTCACGCTCATCACCGAGGAGTTCGCCGCGCCGATCCGCCTCAAGACGATTGTCGACACGCTCGCCGCGAGCATCATCAAGCGGATGGCGGGGGGCCGGCGCGACGGTGTCGCGGTCATCGCCGAGGGCGTGGTGCTCGACGTCAACGAGGAGGACCTCGCCGGGCTCGGCGACGTGGAGCGCGACGCCCACGGCCACCTCCGGCTGGCGGAGGTCAACCTCGGCGAGATCCTGAAGGCGAAGGTCACGGAACGGCTCAGGACCTTCGGCATCAAGACGACCATCGCGGCGAAGAACATCGGCTACGAGCTTCGCTGCGCGGACCCCATTCCGTTCGACATGGAATACACCCGCGACCTCGGCTACTGCGCCGCGAAGTACCTCCTGGCGGGCGGCAACGCGGCGATGATTTCGATGCAGGGCGGACACTTCGTCCCGGTCCCGTTCGCCGACATGATTGACGGCGCCACCGGGCGGACCGCCGTGGGGGGCGGCGGGGTGTGGGGGACCCCCCCCCCGCACGCGCGGCGGGGCAAGATAAAAAAAAGCCCCC
>JANMCN010000126.1:0-27927 GCA_031361295.1 Acidobacteriota bacterium
CACTGCTGCACCCACAGGACCTCCATCATGTGGTGTTCGTAGTCCCGATCCTTGGGATCCAGCTTCTCCATCCAGGCCTGAAGGGCCGTCAGCACCTCCCTGGGATCGCGTCCACTCAACTCGATTTTGGTGCGGTACCGCACGCGGTCCTCCGGTTCCTTCAGCAGATCGAGCAGCTGCGGAATCGGCTGACCCGCGATCTTTGCGGGCTGGAGCAGCGGGCGCCCCGGATACGTCACGCGGTAGATCCGTCCGTGCTCGTGATCGCGCGACGTATCCCGGAGGTTGTGCTGCATGTGTCCGATGAGCGGGTTGTGCCAGTCGAGGAAGTACAGGGCGCCGTCCGGCCCGATCTCCGCGTCCACGGGGCGGAAATTCTCATCGGCCGACTGGAGAATCGGCGCCACCTCGGTGGACTTCAACCCTGCGCCGTCTTCCGTCAGCGTGTAATCCAGGATGCCCCTGAAGCCGATCGTATTGAGGACGACCATGTTCCCCTGCATCTCCTCGGGGAAGTGACGGCTCGAGATGAGCTCCGTCCCGCCGACGGGCCGCGTGCGCACGGGACCCGGCTTCGGCGCGTCCTTCGTCTCCATGGCCGGGTAGTACTTCTTCGTCGAGAACGAGGGGCCGTAATACGGCTGGCCGCCGGTCGCATCGAACACGATGTCGCGTCCCCAGCGATCCCACACATGGCCGTGCGGGTTCGGGAAGTTCATCGGGATGTACACCTCGACCTTCCACGTCCGCGGCTCGAATCTGAAGACCCCGCCGTCCGCCTGGCGCATCGTCGGGGCCCAGGGGGTCTCGACCTGGGTGCGATGGAAGATCCCCTCCTGCAGGTAGAGCGCGCCCCCCGGATCGAAGGTGAAGCTGTTGATCGTGTGATGGGTGTCCGCAGAGTCGAAGCCGTGCAGCAGGTTGTCCTTCGTGTCGTACTGGTCGTCGCCGTTGGTGTCCTTCAGGAACACGACGTTGGGCGATTGCGCGACGATCACGCCGTTGTTGTAGAACTCGAACCCGGTCGGATTGTTGAGGTCGCCCGCGAAGACCGTCCGCTTGTCGGCCTTGCCGTCGCCGTCCGTGTCTTCCAGGATCAGCAGCTTGTCGTCCCTCGAGGCTTTCGGCTGCCAGTGCGGATAGTTCTTCCAGGCCGCGACCCACAGGCGGCCTTTGGTGTCGAACGACATCTGCACAGGGTTGACGAGCTCCGGGAACTCCTTTTCGGACGCGAAGAGGTTCACCTTGAGCCCCGCGCCGACCGTCATCTTCTGGATGGCGTCGCTGCCGTCCAGGAAGACGTGCGCCCCGTCCGGCCCTTTGCCCGGCTCGTTCGTCTGGGCGTTGATGAGCGGCGGCGTGTCGCTGTCCTCGACCTTGGGGTCGGACGTCTTCAGGCCTGACGCGCTCGCGAGCGCCCACACGCGTCGATCGCGGTTCGCCGTCATGACATCCAGCACCGCGGCTTCACGCTGCAGCACCTCGTAGTTCGTCGGCAGGATGTCCTCCCTGGCCACCGGGCCGACCTTCTCCAGGTTGACGTCGCGCGGATTGCCGCGGATGAACGTGAGAAAGGCACGGTCCCCGTAGGTCGCAAAGCCGTCCGTGACGCGGTAGCGGCTGAACCAGTGGAAATCCTTGTCGAGCACGGCCTGCCGCAGCGACTCGAGGTACGGCGCGGCGTACGGCTTCGGCGCGCCGAACAGCTCGCGATCGATCGTCTGCGCAAGGAGCCGGTCGCCCTCGGCGTTGAGGTGGATCCCGTTGATGGTCAGGGGCGCCTTCGTCGAGGCATACAACTGCGCGCTCGGCTTGAAGAGATCGACAAACGTAATCCCCCCGGCGGCGGCGACTTCGGACATCGCCTGGGTGTACAACGCCAGGCGCTGGTTGTTCTCCTTCCCGTCCGGCAGGTCCGGGTTGCCGAGATCCTCGTGCGCGATGGGAGAGAACAGAACGATGCGCGGCGCGGACGTGCCGTTGTATTTCTGCTCGCGCGTGTGCCGGATCCATTCCGTCAGCTGCTGCCGGAAAGCGGGCAGCCCGGCCTGGCCGGCGTAGGATTCGTTGTAGCCGAAGAACGCGAACAACACGTCAGTCCTGGTGTTGGCGCCCTCGAACCGGTTCTGCTCATACCCGCCGATTGGAGTCCCCACGCCGCCCAGCCATTCGTCGGGCGTTCCGAAGTTCTTCGAGCGGAGGCGGGTGGCGACTTCGTCGCCGCTGAATCCCAGGTTTCGGATGACCAGGTCGTGCTTCGGGAAGCGCGCATAGATCATCGTCTCGAGCCACCCGTCGTATTGCATCCGCTCCGCGAGGGTGTTGCCGATGATGCTGATGTGATCCTTCTCGTGCAGCGGGAACGGCGCCGCGGCTCGTTGCACGGGCTCCGCCGCGCGGCCGCCGGCCGTCCAAAGAACGGCCAGGCCGAGCGCGAAGGCTGCCAGCAGTTTGCGGGTGTTGGTCATATCGATGGGCTCCGGAAGGTGGACGAGTCGATTCTACTTGTGGCCGGCCGGCGGAATGGGGGAATCCCAACCGGCGAGATCGGCCGGCCGGACCCCCTTCACGTGCCCGCCAAAAGCGAACGTGGAGGGGTGGTACGGTCCCACGACGCTGACGTCTGCGTCGGGACCGATGCTGTTTTCGAGGCCGGCGCCCCAGAGACACGCGTTCAGCACCAGCCGCCGGAAGCCTTCGTTCAACAGGTCCTCCGACGCGCCGTGCGTCGTCGTGAAGACGCGACCCGGCCGTCCGGACGCGCTCGTATAGGTCCGATACCACGCGACGGGCTGTTCCTGCTTGTCGGGCGCCGCCGGCGAGTCGGGCGTCATTCCGTTCAGGATGCGCCCCTTCGCGAGAATGTGGCTGCCTTCGATCGGATCCGCCGTGTAGCCGCCGGACTGCACCCAGACGTCCTTGACCCCGCGCAGAATCGGGTGGGCGGACTCCTCCGGCTGGAGCACCAGCCGCGAGCTTTGCACATGGTTGCGGCCGTAATGGGAGACCCATGTCTCTCCGAGAATCTGACGGCCGAACCCTCCCGGGTATCCGGGCACGCCTTCCCAGTGAAATTTCAGGAACTTCGCATCGGCCCGCTTGATCTGGAAGGCATGCGTGGCCGTCCGAAGGCCGATCACCGGTCCCCCGCGATCCAGGTAGTCGGCGATGTGCTGCATCTCCCGGTCGGGAAAGTCCTGGAAGCGCAGGGCCATCACCAGGAGGTCCGCGCTGTCGAGCGCGTCGAGCCCGGATATGTCGGAACTGCCCGGTTCGATGAATCCCGTCTGCGGGTCCGTCGTGATGAACACGCTGCACTTGAACCCATAGTGCTTCGCCAGCATGCGCGCGAGCGCTGGAAGGGTCTCCTCGGATCGGTACTCATGGTCTCCGGCCAGGAACACGATGTGCCTGCCGCGCCCGGGACCCGCGTCGCCTTCGTACGTGACGAGGTGCGGGTTCTGCGCGAGGGCGGCGGCTGGCGGAGCCAGTGTGGCGATACATGCGAGAAGCAGGAAGACGGAGAACGGCCTCATGTTTGTCCTTGGTCTACGCCAGGCACGCGGAGCTGAAGCGCCGCGCTACGTACGCCGGATGATTCGCTCCCTGATCCGTGCGTCGCGCGCAACTTCAGCGGCGCGTTACCGCGCTACTGCGGACGCCGGGCGGGTTTGTCGTCGAGGTTCATGCCCAGGTCGGCGTCCGTGATCTTGTCTTCGACCCCCTGCGCGGGGACGTCGACCTTCGCCAGCCACAGCAGCGCATTCAACATCAGCTTCCGCTGGTTGGGATCCCCCCAGTGGCTGTGCGTGTGCCCCCCGGTGAACCCGAAGCTGCGGCCGCCGCCGGGACGCTCGTACACCCACATCATCGTCTCCGGCTTGCCGCTGTCCGCGATGATGTGATCGTAGGGACCCTTGGGAGAGACGTAAGGTCCCTTTCGGACGTCGTCCCCCGGGGTCGCCACGAGGAGCGGCGTGATGCGCGCCTTCACCGCGGGATCCGTCGTCCAGCGCATGTTGAAGTACCACTCGTCGAGCGTGGCGAACGGTTTCACGCCGCGCGTGACCGGATGGACCGGGAACGTGTCGAACGGCGGCTTCCACATCGGGTTGACCGAGTAGTGATCTTCGTAGAAACCGCCAATCCATCGCTGCATCGCGTCGCCGGGCTCCCCGGTCGGCACTTCGACCGCGTAGTGGGCGAATCCGAGGCCGGCGCCGCGCGCGGCCAGCTGGTCGACGACCTTGATCCTGTCCCCCTGGATGGCCGGGTTGCCCTTGCCGCCGTCTGCGTAGATCAGCACGGCATCGGCCTTGTCGAGCGCCGCATTGTCGTCAACGACCTGGCCGTCGACGGTCTTGGACGGCCATCCGTTGAAGTAGACCTGCACGTTGACCCCCGGCACGCCCGCCAGCGCCTTCTGGAACAGCAGGCACCCCGCCCGGAACTCGTGCATGCCAGGCGGATGGCTCGGCCGGCCCGCGATGAGCACGATCTGCTTCGTCGCCTGGGCCTGCCGGGGCGCGGGGCTCTGGGCGCCGCCCAGCGCCACGGCGGAGGCCGAGACCAGCGCCGCTACGAGAAGGACATACGTGATGCGAATCAGTCTGGATGAAGTGATCATGGTCGGCAGATCCCCGAGTTGTTGGCGCCCGGTCGGTTTCGAGCGCCACACATCCTATCCGGTTTCCAGCCCGTGTCCACCAGGAACAGGCCAACGGCCCGGTTTGAGACGCGCCGCTCAGAAGCTGCCCCGCTATGGCACAATAGCGCGCGCATCGCGGGCATTTGTGTCGACGGAGCCGGTACCCGGCCGGCGTGACCGACGAAACGTCCGATCACCATTGGATTCAATCCGTAGGCGTCCACAGGAAAACTATGAGCAACGCGACAACTGTCAGCACCGACGCGATCGCGCCCAACGCCCGGCGGCTGCTGTGGGCTGGCTTCCTGGCCATTCTCGCAGCCGGCATCGGCTTCGGCATCCGCGGCGGCATCCTCGCCAACTGGGCCGCCGAATTCGGCTTCACCGGCGCGCAGCTCGGGGCGATCGGCGGCGCGGGATTCACCGGTTTCTGCTTCGGCATCATCATCGGCGGCGTCGTCGTCGACAAAATCGGCTACGGCAAGCTGGTCGTGGCGGCGTTTTTCTTCCATGTGCTGTCGGCGTTCATCACGTTTGCCGCGACCGCCGGACAGGCGCAGGGCACCGCCTACATGTTTCTGTATCTGGGAACGTTCGTATTCGCCCTGGCAAATGGCACACTCGAGGCCGTCGCGAACCCGCTCGTCTCGACGCTCTTCCCGCACAACCGGACGCATTACTTGAACATTCTCCATGCGAGCTGGCCGGCCGGTCTCGTGCTCGGTGGTCTCGTGGGCTGGATTCTCGGCGACGGCATGCATCTCAACTGGAAGCTGCAGCTCGGACTCTTCCTGGTGCCGACGGCGCTCTACGGCGTGGCGTTCTACGGTCAGAGTTTCCCGAAATCGGCCGCGTCAGCGAAGGGCCTTACCGTCGGCCAGATGCTTCACGAGGTGGGCATTCTGGGCGCGCTCGTGGCCTGCGCCCTGGTCGGCCTCTTCTTCAAGGATCAGCTCGGTAGCATTCTCGTATTCTTCACGGGCAGCGCGTTCTTCGCCTCGGCGGCATGGGGATACATCGCGTGGGCCATCGCGCTGGGCCTCCTGCTGGTCGTTGCCATCCAGACGAATTTTTCAGTGGGGTCAATCCTGCTCTTCGTTTTGTTCCTGACGCATATGCTCCTCGGCGCAGTCGAGCTCGGCACCGACGGCTGGATTCAGAACATCACCGGCAACATCCTTACCCCGGCGCAGGGAAAAATCCTCTTCGTCTTCACGTCGCTCCTCATGTTCTCGCTCCGTTTCTGCGCGCACTTCATCGAGAAGAACCTCAGGCTGTCTCCCATCGGGCTGCTCTTCATCTGCTCCGTGCTGGCGGCGATCGGCCTGCGCATGGTCAGCGGCATCGAGACGTTTGTGGGGGCGATGGCCGCGCTTGCGGTTTACGCACTCGGCAAGACGTTCTTCTGGCCCACGATGCTCGCAGTCGTCGGCGATCGATTTCCGCGCACCGGCGCGGTGGCCATGTCGATCATGGGTGGGATTGGCATGATGTCGGCCGGCCTCCTTGGCGGCCCCGGCCTCGGCTACGCGAAGGACCGCTTCACCGCCGAACACCTGACGGCGACGGCGCCGGCCGTCTACGAGCAGTACAAGGCGCACGTCCCCAGCAAGTTTCTCTTTCTGGAGGAAGTGACCGGACTCGACGGCACGAAGCTGTCTGAAGCGCAGACGGCTCCGGTCAAGACGCCGGAGCAGAGGAAGGTGGCAGACGCCAGCATCCTGGGCGACCGCGAGACGCTGAGGGCGGACTCGTTCATTCCAATCGCGATGGCCACGATTTACGTGATGCTGTTCCTGTACTTCAAGGCCATCGGCGGGTACAAACCATTGCGGATCGACGAAGTGAGCGCGGGGAAACGCTGACGGCGCGCCAGGCGTGTCGGGTCGCCGGTATGAGGCTGAAGATCACGGGTCACGATCATTCGTGGCCCGTGATTGTGTACGGGTCTGCGAGGTCCGCGGCTAGAGCGTCTTCAAGTACACATTCCTGAATTCGACCTTCATCGGGGGGCCTACGTGGATCTGGAAGCCCAGGAGGCCTTTCGACGCGCGGCCCTTCACGTCATCATCCACCAGAACAGCGGTCACGTGCCCGTTGACGATGTTGATGAGGGTGTTGCCGCGGGCGATGAGGTGAATCGTGTTCCACTCGCCGGGTTTGATGAGGCCTTTCAGTTCGTCGGCCGTGCGTTCGAGATCGCCAATCATCTTCGGCTTCGCGTCGGCTCCGATGTAGACCGCCTGTCCGCGCATCATCACGATGCCGCGGCCGCGTTCCTCGTAGATCATGCCGGTGAACTGGTTGGCGAAGTCGATGTCGGCCTGGTAGCCCTTGAGCACCCACTTGCCGGCCACCGTCTGGGCCGCGTTGGGCCCCGTGCTGGTTCCCTGCGGCAGGTGTGTGCTGCGGAACTGGATGCCGCTGTTCGTGGCGCTCATCCGGTACTCGAGCTTCAGCTCGAAGTCCGCGGGTTCACCCCCGCGCCAGATCACGAAGGTGTTCTCCTTGAGCGGATTGGCCTCCGTCGTCTGGCCGATGAGGCTGCCGTTCTCGGCTCGCCAGTAGGCGGGATCGCCATCCCATCCCTTCATGCTGACGCCGTCGAAGATCTGCTCGAAGCCCGTGTGATCGGCGGGATCGAGCGGGGCCGCTCCACGCGGTCCGCCGCGGCCGGCGCCGCGCGCGCCGGCGGGTGCGGGCGCCGCCGGAGTCTGGCCACCCGGCGGCGTGGCCTGCTGCGGCGAGCCGGGGGAGACGGGCTGCTGGCGGGCGGCCACGTCGCCTATCGAGAGCGCCGCCGCAATCGCCAAACCGAGGGCCGCGCGCGTGTGTGTCTGGACCATGTCGCTCTCTCCTTATCGTGTCGCGCCCCCGGCGGGGCCGACTGTCTCCCACCGGCCGGACTTCGCTGATTTCAGCACCGCGTCCGTGACGTACTCGGTGGCGAGCCCGTCGCGGAATGTGGGTGCGAGGCTCTTCCCCGCTGCCGCCGCCTGGACGAAGTCGGCGAATTGATGGATGAACGTGTGCTCGTACCCGATCTGGAGTCCGGGGACCCACCAGTGCTTCATGTACGGCTGGTCGCCGTCGGTCACGTGCACGTTGCGCCATCCACGCACCCGACCTTCGTCGCGGTGATCGAAGTACTGAATCCGATGGAGGTCGTGCAGATCCCAGAATGCCGACGCGTGCTCGCCGTTGTTCTCGAGGGTATAGAGCGCCTTGTGGCCCCGTGCGTACCGCGTCGCCTCGAAGGTGGCGGTGGAGCCGTTCTCGAACCGGCACAGGAACGCGCTCGCATCGTCGATTCCGACCGGCTGCACCTGGCCCGTGAGCGAATGTTTCCGTTCCTTGATGAACGTTTCTGTCATCGCCGTGACCTGGGTGATCGGACCGTTGAGCCACAGCGCCGTGTCGATGTTGTGGGCAAGGAGATCGCCGGTGACGCCGCTGCCTGCGACCGACACGTCGAGACGCCAGAGCCCTTCGCCCCCCTGCGGGAGGTCTTCCGAAATCGTCCAGTCCTGCAGGAACTTCGCGCGATAGTGGAAGATGCGGCCGAACCGTCCTTCGTCGAGGAGGTTCTTGATCATGGTGACCGCGGGCACACGCCGGTAGTTGTACCAGACCGTGTTGGGCACACCGGCCGATTCCACCGCGGCGACCATCTCGAGCGCCTCCTCGGCCGTTCGGCCGAGCGGCTTTTCGCACATCACCATCTTGCCGGCCTTCGCCGCCGCAATCGCAATCTCACGGTGGGTGTCGTTCGGGCTGGCGATGTCGATGACGTCGATGTCCTTGCGATCGATCAGGACGCGCCAGTCCGTCTCAATCGACTCGTATCCCCAGTTCGCGGCGAACGCCTTCACGCGCCCGGCGTTCCGCGCGGCCACGGCCTTGAGCACGGGACGATACGGCAGGTCAAAAAACCGCGGCGCCTGTAGGAACGCATTCGAGTGCGTCCGCCCCATGAACCCATACCCGACCAGGCCGATGTTCAATGTCTTCATTCACCAACCCTCTCGGTCGCGCTCACCGCGACGTTGCATGTCTCATGTCGCACATGTCGCACATGTCGCACACGTCGCACGTGGCACGTCGCACGTCGCACACGGTGCACGTTGCACGTTGCACGTTGCACGTGTCAGTCCCACCCCTGCGCGTTGCGGACCGCGAGCATCGTCCCGAGGACGTCGTTCCACGTTTTCGGCTGTGTCATGACGGCGTTCGAGAACATGCAGCCGTCCCAGCAAATGTGCTGAACGGCCCGCGTGGGCGTGCCCTGTGCGTCGCGCAGCCAGAACCCGGCATCGCGGGCGATGTCGAGCTTGCCGTTCGGGTCGGTCGGAAGACAGTGCCGACCGGTCTTGTCGTGGGAGCCCGACCCCTTGACCGTCGCGTCGTTCTGCGCGACGTGGAAATCGATCGTCCATGGGCGCAACGTATCAGTCACCGTCTTCAACGCCTCGTCGAGCGCGGCGCGGCTGGACCAGTCGTGCCCTTCGGGGAGGATCCGGTCCTCAGGGGCGTTGTAGCCCATCGTATACAGCAGCGTGTGCGCCATGTCGGCCTGGAAGCCCACCGTTTTCGGCCGTCCCACGAGATCGAGGAGCTCCGCCATCCGCCTCCAGCTGTGCATGCCGCCCCAGCAGATCTCCCCTTCGGCGGCGAGCCGTTCGCCGAAGCTCTCGGCGACGTCCGCCGCCTGACGGAACGTCTCGGCGATCCGCCGGGTGTTGCCGGCCGGGTCCTTCGCCCACTCGGCGGGACTGGCGGCCGAGTCGATGCGGATGACGCCGTACTTGCGGATGCCCAGGTCGCGCAGCGTCCGGCCGATCGCACACGCCTTCTTCACCTGGGTGACGAACGCCCGCCGCTCCTCGTCGCTGCCCATCGCGGAGCCGCCGCCCGTCGGCGGCCAGACCGGCGCCACGAGCGAGCCGACGACGAGGTTCATGGCGGCGATCTTGTGCGCAAGCCGCTCCAGATCGTCCGGCGACGAATCGATGCTGACGTGCGGATCGGAGAGGAAGAGATCGATCCCGTCGAATTTCGCGCCGTCCACCTCGGCTGCTGCCGTCATCCGGATCATCGTGTCGAGATCGATGGGCGGCTCGGAGTCCGGCCCCTTGCCGACCAGACCGGGCCACATCGCGTTGTGGACCGCGGGGTATCTATGTGTCCTCACTGTCGTGGTCCCTCCCGGAGACCGTGTCGGGTTCTACAGGCTACCGGCTCTTGCGCATGAGCGGCGCCGCATCCGGATTTCCCGGCCCGAAATGTTTGAGCATGACGAGCGGTTCGGTGTCGCTCTGGTTCTCGATCCGCACGCCGGCGGCCGCGGCGCCCGCGGTCACGAATACTTCGTCTTCCGTCATCTCGCCGAACCGGATCATCGCCGGCGTCGACACCTGCAGCCTGCCAAACCTGCCGTATCCCTGCGTCATGATGAGTCCGTACGCCGCCCCATCCTTGACCGTCACGCTGCGCTTCGGGAGCACGGTCAGTTCCTTCGCGGAATACCACGCGGTGCCGTACGTGACCCATTGCTCACGATACCCGTCCTGTTCGGTTTGCGCGAACGGCCTCACCGGGACCGGGAAACACTTGTTGCTTTCGCCGAACCGCGGATTCACGTTCGCGTCCCAGTCGAGCATGCCGATGATGTAGTCGAGATCGTGGTGGTTCTCTGTGGGCACGTCCTTGACGAGGAGGCTCCAGTCGATGATGCGTCCCTCCACTTCGGACTGGAACATCGCGAACACGTCACTGTTCACCTGCGGCTCGTACGTCAGGAGCGATCCCGGCGCGTGCAGAATCCCGGGATCGATCTGCCAGCCCGTCCCGGGCTGCAAGCGGTACGCACGGGCCAGAAACAGGATGCCATTGTCTCCCCGGCTCCAGTTCTCGAGGCAGCGCCGCACGTCGTCCTTCGTCGTGCCGGGTTCGAGGCCCATGAACGTGTGCGGGAAATTGTGCTCGGCGGGGTTGTACTGCGGCGGAAAGTAGTAGGCCTCGGGCTTCCCCCTGCGGCCGACACGGCGCGCGGCCTCGTCGCTCTGGTGCATGTGATGGGGAATGGGCCCGAGATTGTCGAAGAACTTGCAGAGAAGGTTCCAGCCCTTCTCACGGGCCATGACGTCGGCGCCGATGAGCAGATCGCCAGCGGTGTCGACCGCGTCCTTCAGCAGGAACCGTTTGCCGCCAGCCAGGCGGACGTAACTGAGCCCTTCATCGGCGGGCGTTCCAGGTCCGTTGTCCGCGTTGGTCGTCGAGGAGAACCAGCGTTCGTTGATGCCGCCCCGGTGCCCGCCGAATGCATAGTAGTCGTCCGGGTGGAGGCGCAGGCGTCGGCCAGGAATCATGAACGATCGGGGCACCCAGGCGGGCTCCAGCCGAAGGAGCCCGGCACCTGCGTCGATGGCTTCCTGCACTTGCGATCGTTCGAGCATCTGAAATCCCCGTTGAGCACTGCTGATTTGACCAGGTCCGTGATGTGCAGCCGGCGACCGCTAACTCTATAACAGGTTTGAGACTTCAGCCTTCAGTTCTCAGTTTCCAGTTCCCAGTTTCCAGTTCCCAGTCTCCAGTCCCCATCGTCCCGAATCCCGAGCCCCGAATGAGTCCCGAGTCCGAATCCCGAGCCACGAGTGAATACGGCATACTACCGCCGTGCCCTCCCTGACGTTTCGCGGCCGACGTGCCGCCAGCATCGAGAACAGTGCGCTCCGGTTGACGGTGATCGCGGGGGGCGGACACATCGCGGAAGTGCTCGACAAGCGCACGGGGGTGAGCCCCCTGTGGATCCCGCCGTGGCCGTCGATCGAACCGGCGGCGTTCGATCCGCTGACCGATCCGACGTACGGGAGTAATTCCGAGGCGCGGCTGCTCGCCGGCATCATGGGCCACAATCTCTGCCTCGACATCTTCGGCGGCCCCTCGGCCGAAGAGGAAGCCGCCGGTCTCCATCCGCACGGCGAAGCGTCCATTGCCCGTTACGACATCGAGCCTTCGGCGACGCGGCTCGTGATGCGCGCGGACCTGGCGGAGGCGTCCTTACAGGTGGAGCGCCGGATTGAACTGCAGGACCGGGCCGTGCGGATCGTGGAGTCTGCGGAAAACACGACCGCCACGGACCGGCCGGTCGCGTGGACCGAGCATGTCACGCTCGGTCCGCCATTTCTGGAGAGAGGATCGACGGAGTTTCGCGCCTCGGCCACCCGGTCGAAAGTGCTCGAAGGAGACTTCGGGAGCGCAGACTACCTCGTCCCGGCGGCCGAATTCGACTGGCCGGAGGCGCCGCGGCGGGACGGAGGCACGGCGGACCTGCGCGTGTGCAACGAGGCGGCGGTGTCGGGTGCGTACACCGCGCACCTGATGGACGCGGCGTCGCCCCATGCCTACTTCGTCGCGTTCTCGCCGCGGCTGCGGCAGGCATTCGGCTACATCTGGAGACAGGCGGATTTCCCCTGGATGGGCATCTGGGAGGAGAACCATAGCCGCGCCGCGCCGCCGTGGAGCAGCCGGACGGTCACCCGCGGCATGGAGTTCGGCGTGTCTCCGTTCCCGGAGTCTCGGCGGAAGATGATCGAACGAGGGCGGCTGTTCGACGTCCCTGCGTTCCGCTGGATCCCTGCCCGTACCCGGGTGGAGGTGGAATACTGGATTCTCGCTCCCGAGGCGAACCGGATTCCCGAACGCCTCGAATGGCCCGGCTGAGGACGCGGTGTCGGTCCACGCTTCCGTCCAGCTTGTGTCCCCGGCTGGCTGAGAATAAACTCAACTGGAATGCCTTCAGGTCTCGTCTCCCGGGGCAGCTTCGCACCGACGGGACGTCAGCACGTCATCACTTCGGTACTGAACAAGGATCATCAATGATGCGACTTCTCTGCACCCTGTCCGTAGCCGCCGCGCTCACGGCGGCCTCCGTCGCGCCGCTCGCGGCCCAGACGACCGCACCCGCGACCGGCAAGGCGGCGAAACCCGCAGCGCCGGCCGCCAAGAAAGGTGGCGGCGCTGGTCGTACGGTCGAGCTCACCGGCGGCGACGACATGAAATACAGCATGACGGCCATCCAAGCCAAGCCCGGCGAGACGCTTCACGTCGTGCTCAAGTCGACCGGCAGCGTGCCGAAGATCGCCATGGCGCACAACTTCGTCGCGCTGAAAGCGGGGGTCGACGCCGCAAAGTTCACCCAGGACGCCATGACGGCGCGCGAGACCGATTACGTGCCCGCCGCGCGCAAGGCGGACATCCTCGCCTCGACGAAGCTCGCCGGCCCCGGCGAGACCGTCGAAGTCACGTTCAAGGCCCCGGCAAAGGCCGGCGTGTACCCGTACATGTGCACCTTCCCCGGCCACTATGCCGCGGGGATGCGCGGGGACCTGACCGTCAAGTAAGCGGCTTGCGTATGCTGCTCGGTGCCCTGGCATCGAGCAGCATACCCCCGGTCGGCGTCTACAGCACTCCACTCTTTCCCGTGCCCGTCCGCCGGCCCAGGGCCTGATCGGCCCGAGCACGCCCTCCAGGCCTCTATAATGAGGGGCCGCGATATGAATGCCGGGGACCCATCTGACGGCCGGAAACCCTCTCACCCCGCTGGCGCCGACGAAGGCCTCCGGCGCATGCTCAAGTGGGTGTTCATCGTTCTGATCCTGACTGTACTGTTCGCGCTCGCGGCGGTGGAGCTCACGATGCGGTGGTTCTCCTGACAGCCTGCTGATATGACGACCATCAACCCTGACGCGCCCGGCACCGAGGCAGTCGCGGAGAGCGCGCAACTGCGCGCGCGCCTGATGGCGCTCACGAGCGGCGCCGAACGGCTGCTGTCCGCCGTGCGAACCGGCTCGGTCCGCGCCGCCATCTGCGACCTCGCCCGGCAGGTCTCCGACGCCGATGCCCTGGCGATCTGGATCCTGAACCCTGCCGTCGGCGAGTGGCGGATCGTGCACAGCGTCGGACTGAGCGACTCGTTCGCCGGGCAGAGGCTGAAGGGAACGTCGGTGCCGTTCGCGGCGCCCCTCGTGGCCCATGACCTCGACGCGACGCCGACGCTCGAACACCGTCGCGCCGAATACCGGGCCGAGGGGATCCGCAGCCTGGTCTCGGTGCCGCTCCCGGTCAACGGCGAGCGCGGCGCCACCCTGGTGCTCTACTACCGCACCATGCACCGGATCTCCGAAAGCGAGCTGCAGGTGGCGATCGCCCTCGGGCACCTCGCGGCCGCCGCGATGGGGCATGCCGAGTCCTTCGAAGAGGAGCGGCGCCTCAGGAACGACGCCCAGCGACAAGCCGCGCGCCTGACCTTCCTGGCCGATTCCTCCTCGCTCTTCACGTCGCTCGACTACGAGACGACGCTGCGGCAGGTCGCCCAGATGTCCGTGCCGCTCCTGTCCGACTGGTGCGCCGTCGACATCCTGGCGGACGGCAAGCTGCAGCGGCTCGCGACCGCCCACGTCGATCCCGCGAAGGTCGAATTCGCCGAGCAGTTCATCGCGCGCTACCCGCCCGATCTCTCCGAGGATGCGGGCCTGGGCCGCGTGCTCCGCACCGGCGAGCCGCTGCTACTCGCCGAGGTGACCGACGAGATGCTTGCCGCCGGCGCCCGCGACGCCGAACACCTGGCCAGCCTGCGCGCGCTCTCACTGCAGTCGGTCATCATGGCCCCCCTGAATGCGAGAGGCCGCACCCTCGGCATCATCACGTGGGTCAGCTCGACGCCGGGTCGCAGTTTTTCCGAGACCGACCTCGCCCTTTTCATGGACCTGTCGGGCCGGGCGGCCCTGGCGATCGACAACGCGCAGCTGTACGAAGCGGCGCAGCGGGCCAACCAGGTCAAGGACGAGTTCCTCGCGGTGGTGTCCCACGAGCTGAGGACGCCGCTGAATACCATTCTCGGTTGGAGCACCATGCTGCTCGGCGCCGACTACGGGGCGGTGACGCTGCGCAAGGCGCTCCAGACCATCGAGCGCAATGCGCGCACGCAGGCGCAGCTCGTCGACGATCTGCTGAATTTCGCCAGGCTCGGCTCGGGGCACATCGAGCTCACCCGCGAATCCCTCGACATCTGCGGCACCGTGGCGGCGCTGGCCGTCGAGTCGCGGCCGGAGGCGGAGCGGCTCCAGATCGCTCTCGACGTCGCGATCCCGTCGGCGCCGTGCCTGATCAACGGAGACCCCCAGCGCGTGCGGCAGGTCGTCTCGAACCTGTTGTCGAATGCACTGAAGTTCACCGAGGCGGGCGGGCGTGTGCGGCTGAGAGTGGAGCCGGCGCCGAATCATGTCGACATCGTCGTGTCAGACACCGGGATCGGGATCAGCCCGGCCTTCATTCCACATGTGTTCGAGCGCTTCCTCCAGGGCGATCCGTCGTCGACGCGGCGCCACGGAGGCCTTGGGCTCGGCCTGGCGATTGCGAAGGAGTTCACGGAGCGGATGGGGGGGGCGATCAGCGCACGCAGCGACGGGCCGGGGGCCGGAGCGACGTTCGTGGTGACCTTCCCGCGGGTGCCGTCGACGGGCTAGCCGTGATTGCGGTAGGCGTCGCAGGCTTCCCGGACCACCGACGTCAACCGGTTCGGGTCGATCGGTTTCTGCAGCATCGCGAAAGGTTTGAGGAGCGCGGCGCGCGAGGACAGGTCCGATACGGCGGACACCAGGATCACGGGCACGTCGGCAATCTCAGGATCTGCGAGCTGACGCTGCCTGAATTGCGGACCGCTGCACCGCGGCATCATGTAGTCCAGCACGATGACCGACGGCGATCGCGGATCCTGCTCTCGCAGCTGACCGATACGGTTCAGCGCGTCCAGCCCGTCACGGGCGACCGCCACTTCGATCCCGTCAGACTCGAGGATGAGCCTCAACACCTCGCGCGTATCCTCGTCGTCTTCGACGAGCAGCACCTTGTCCCTGCACGGCAGGATCATCGAGACGGACTCGTGCCCGGCTGCCCGCCGTGCGCCCAGGCCTGACGTCTGCCCCACATCCACACACCTGTTCGACCGCTTTCTTCCACAATTGGGCCTGGGCTGCATCTCTGGGATACGCAAAACGAGCCAAACACGCTCATTCGCTGTACCAGCCGCAAGATAGGTGCCGTCCCTATTTCTTTTCGGGCATGAGCGTCACCACGGTGAACCGGTCGGTCGGGAAGTACGTGCGGAAGGCCGCCTGGATGTTGGCAGGCGTGAGGGCTTCGATACGCTCTTCGCGTTTAAGGATGAGCAGCGGGTCGCGCCCGAGCAGCTTTGCCGACTGCAGGCGGCCCAGCCAGAACCCGTTCTGCTTCAGCGCCGTTTCGTGTTCCCGCCGGGCGGTCTCCTTGGCGCGGGTGACCAGATCCTGCGACGGTCCCACCTGCTGCAGTCTCGTCACCTCCTGGAGCGTGCGATCGATCATCGTGCCGATGTTTTCCGGGGACGCCCCGAAGTTGATCGTGACATGACCACCGCCGCGCTGCGGGAGCGCCTGCGACAGCCCGGCCGAGACGTTGTACGTTTCTCCCATCTCCTCCCGCAGGATGTCGCGCAGGGCAATTTCGAGCACATCGGCGGCGGCGGCAACCCGCGTCTGTTCGGTCTCCTCGATCGGCGGATCCGCAAAGAAGCTCAGGACCGTCTGCGCCCGTGGCTCCCGTCCCTTCTCGACGACGGCGCGCTCACTCGCCGCGGGGAACGCGATGCCCAGGTCCGCAAAGCGACTCGGCGGCCTTCCCGTTGCCGGCAGAGCGCCCACGTAGCGCGCGACCAGCGGGACCGCGTCCTCGAGCTTGAACGCGCCGACGATGAAAAACGTGAAATCAGCCGCGTTGGAGAAGCGCTCCTTGTAGAAGGCCATCATCGCCCCGGGGTCGAGCGTGGCGATCCGCGCCAGCGTCAGGGGCTGCGACGTGAAGTGGTTGCTCGAATTCACCTGCGCGACCTTCTCCCGGAACAGCAGCCCCGGATTGTTGTCGCGATTCGCATATGAGGCCTCGAGCTGCTTGCGGATGAGCGCAAAGGCCTGCGGATCGTTTCCCGGCGCGGTGAAAGCCAGGTTGAGCAGCTGGAGCGCCGTCTCGAGATTGGCCGGCGTGCTCGATCCCGAAATGCCATGCGACGAGGGGGAGACGAACGGGCTGGCGGCTGCGATTTTCCCGGCAAGTAACTTCTGCAGGTCCACTGCGGTATGACCGCCGACCCCAGACAATTCGACCAGAGCCGGGGCGAGCGTCGCGTCCGGGTACACCGGCGGGGCCGCCAGGGACGCACCGCCGGACGCGGTGAGCGAGAAGAGCACCTGATCGTTCTTGAAGTCCGTCGGCTTGAACCATCCCTCGACACCATTGCCGAAGCGGACGACCGTGACGCCGAGCTCCGGCAGGGTCCGGCGACCCACGACAGCCGCCGGTTCGGGAACGTGTTCCATCAGCACGGCGGAACCCCCGGCGTCGTTCCACGCGGTGACGGCTGTCGCGTCGGCCGCCTTGAGCGCGTCGCGCAGCTCGGCATCGGTGGCAACCGCGACGCCGGCCTTCTCTGTCGACACGGCGAGAATGACACGGCTCTCGTCCGAGAAGAGCCGGCGTGCGGCATCGCCGACTTCCCCCGCGGTGATGGCCGGCAGGAGGGTCTTCGCGAGCCGGTACTCGAAATCGATCCCCGGACTCGGTTCGCCGTCGAGGAAGTGGTTGACGTACTCCTGCGCGTACGAGCCGCTCTCGGTCTTGTCCCGCTCGCTGAAGGCGCGGTCGTACGACGCCAGCATCCATTTCCGGGCGCGTTCGAGCTCCGCGGCTCCGAACCCGAACTCCTTGATGCGGTTCGATTCGATGGCGAGCGTCGAGAGTCCGGCGGCGAGCTTGCCGTCTTCCACACTCGCGCTCATGGTGAAGGTGCCGACCGTCGGGCTCAGGCGGCTCTCGTCGGCGCCCGCCCCGAGGAACCGGGCGTCTGGCTTTCGCGAGAGCTCGTCGAACCGGTCGTTGATCATCTGGAACACGAGCCGGTGGATCAGGTTCCGCCGGTAGTCGCCGACCCGATCCTGCGGTTCGCGCGCTTTCTTCCTCGCGAGCGACACGGACGACTGCTGCGCCTCGGAATCGCTCGCCACCTTGATCAGCAGTTCCGCCTGGAGGGGCACGTCGTAGACGCGATCGGGGGGAGGCGTCGCGGGCTTCGCGAGCCCCGCGAACTCCGCTCGAATCATCGACTCCATCGCCTGCGGATCGACATCCCCCACGATGACGAGGGCCATGCGATCCGGGCGATACCATTTCGTGTAGAACGCACGCAGCCTGTCGGGCGTGAAGCTCCTCAGCACGTCCGGCTTGCCGATCGGCAGACGTTCGGCGTACTTGGACTTGTAGTAGAGCACCGGGATCTGCTGGTCGCGGAGCCGGGACCCGGCGCCAAGCCCTCCACGCCACTCCTCGATCACGACCCCCCGCTCCTTGTCGATCTCCACGGGGTCGAGCGACAACCCCCCGGCGAAATCCGCAAGCGCCTGGATCCCCTTGAGCACGATGCCTTCGCGATCCGTCGGCAGCGTGAACATGAAGACCGTTTCGTCGAACCCGGTATACGCGTTCACGTGCGGCCCCAGCCGGGCGCCGGTGGATTCGAACGTCGAAATCAGTTCGCCGGCCTTGAAGTGGCGGCTCCCGTTGAACGCCATGTGCTCGACAACATGGGCGAGCCCCTGCTGATCGTTCTCTTCATCGACCGAACCGGCCTTGACCGCAAGCTGGAGGCTCACCCGCTTCTCGGGTCGCGTGTTGCGCCGAATGTAGTAAGTGAGACCATTCGGCAGCACGCCCGTCATGACGGCCGGGTCGAACGGCAGTTTCTCGGTCGAGGGGAACGCGGCCGCGGGGGCGCCACCCGCAGGCTGGCTCTGCGCCCATGCCGGCCGGACCGCGAGCAGCGCCACCGCCAGGAGGATCGCGACCGACGCGCGCGGGAAGCGGGTGAGCATCCGCTTAATGTAGCGCAAAGAGACCGCCCCTGCGGCCCTCCGTACGTGCGACGTCCGCAGCCGTACGTAGCGCGCCCGTCGGGCGGAGCTTCAGCTCCGCCGGGGCCGCGGCGCCAGACGCGCAGCGGACGCTGCGCGCGACGTGCCTACACGGGCACTTGCAAATCGGGCATCGGCGGCGCCGAGAACAGGCGCCTGCAGGGGGCGGCAATCACACGGGCCCAGCGCGCGGACCGGTTGACGCGTGCGCTGTCGGTCGCAATCCCCGTATTCGCGTACATCTGCCGATAGAGCTTCGAGATGAGCACGAAGGCCAGGCGCGACTTCAGGGACTGCACGCAGTTGGAGCGCTCCCAGATTTTGGACAGGCTGTAGAAGTCGTCCCACACCGCCTGCGTACGGCGCCGGATCTCGTCCGCTTCCATCACCGGATGGGGCGTATAGACCTTGGGCCGCAGCGCCTGCGGGATGAGCCAGTGGCGGGTGAGCGGCACACCGCCGATGCGAGTCGTGTCGGACTCCATCGTTTTTTCCCACGCGGCGAAATCGACCGTGCCGGGGAACGGCGTCAGCATCACGAACTGGGCGAAGGTCACGCCGGCTCGGGTGGCAATCGCCGAGGTCGCCTCGAACGTCTGGGGGCGATCCGAGGGCAGTCCGAAAATGAACGACCCGAGCACGTGTACGCCGGCGTCCTTGAACGCGCGCAGCCGCTCGACGAGCGTCTCGCCCGCGTAGTTGAAATCCTTGTAGACGTCCTTGAGCCCCTCGGGCGTCACCGCCTCGACGCCCACCAGGGCGCCGCGGATCCGGGCGGCCTTCATCGCCGCGAGGAACGCCGGATCCTCAGCGGCCTCCATCGTGATCTGCGTGAAGAAGATCATGTCGCTCGGCAGCTTCGCCAGCTTCTCCATCAGCTCGAACCGCTCCGCCCGGAGCCCTTCGAGGTACTCCCGCTGCGCGGGGTCGGCGCGGCGTCCCGCCATCTTGATGTCGGTCAGCGTGACCGTGTAGAAGTTGTCGTCGGCGAGCGCGATGAACCGGAACCCGAGGCGCCGTAGCTGGACGATCTCCGCGATGACCGCGTCTGCGCCGCGCTGACGGGGTTTCTGGCCGTCGGTCCGCCACACCGAGCAGAACGAGCAGTGCTTCGGGCAGCCGCGCACGGTCTGGACCGACGCCCACATGTACTTGTTCGGCGGAATCAGGTCCCACCGGGCGGGGACGAACGAGTCCGCGTCGATCTTCCCGCCTTCGTACACCAGCTGCGGAGCGCCTGCGGCGCAGTCGTTGACGGCCCTGCCCCAGGCGACGTCCCCGTCTCCCTTGACCACCGCGTGCGCCCCGCCGAGGGCGTGCGGTTCCTCGGGATACAGGGTCGCGTGGATCCCGCCAAAGACGACCCAGGCGCCCCGCTCACGCGCGACACGCCCCACTTCGTAGCCGCGCAACGCGTTGCCGGTATGGATGCCGATGCCGACTACATCGCCAGGTTCGATGCGCTCAGGGTCGAGGACGTCCAGGGTTTCGTCCGTAATGAGGGGATCACCGTAGGTTCGCGGCGTCGCGGCCGCCAGCACGTAAAGCCACCGGGGCGTGATGACGCCCACTCCGAAAGCGAGGTGGCTGGGATTGATCAGGTGAACGCGCAAAAAAAGTCTCCTCTACCGCGGGGTCTCGAACCCGCGCCGCCGGGGGGGGTCGAACCCGACTGCCGAAGCCTGGAGGCGAATGCCAACGATACGTCGCTCCCGGCCAAAAGACCACTCTATTATGCATCGCGCGCGCGCCAGCCGGTGCCCCCCCGCGCCCGAGCCGGCTCGGCCATCAGCGCCATTGACCCGCGAGCACATGGTTGACGCGAGCGGTCCACGTCTATAATGACGCTCGATGCGACCAGCCCGACAGCCCCCCTCGCTCCGGCCGTTCATCACGTCGACCGGCGGCCGCGCGTAATGGACGTCGTCGGACTCGGCGCCAGCTCCGTCGACTACGTGAACCTCCTGCCCTGTGCCCCCGGCGGGGCGGCGGCTGAAACCAAGCTGCGGATCAACGCCCATTTCGTGTCCTGCGGCGGCCAGGTCGCGACGATGCTGGCGACGTGCGCCGCGCTGGGCCTCCGCACACGGTTCCTGGGGCCCGTCGGCAGTGACGCGAATGGCCGCCGGGTCCGCGAAGATCTCGCGGCCCGCCACGTCGACCTGGCGGACGTGATTGTCCGCGAGGCTGACAACCAGTTCGCCGTCGTTCTCGTGGATCAATCCACCGGCGAGCGAACGGTCCTCTGGCATCGCGATCCGCGCCTGCTGCTCGGCGATGCGCCGATCGACCCGGCCATTCTGGAGGGCCGGGTGCTGCACGTGGATGATGTCGACGAGGAGGCGTCGATCCGTGTTGCGCGGCTGGCGGTCGGCGCGGGCGTGACGGTCACGAGCGACCTCGACCGGATGACCGACCGCACCGCCGAGCTCGTGAGGAGCGTCTCGATCCCCATCTTTGCCGAACACCTGCCCCCGCTGCTCACCGGCGAGCGCGACCCCGAACGTGCGCTCCGCAAGCTGCGGACGCTCCACTCGGGGCTGCTGTGCGTGACGCTCGGCACGAACGGCGCAATGGCACTCGACGGCGACCGGATCATCCACTCTCCCGCCTTCGCCGTGAACGCGGTGGACACGACCGGGTCGGGCGACGTATTCCGCGCCGGATTCGTCTATGCCACCCTCGCAGGCTGGTCGACGGCAGACGTGCTCCGCTTCTCGAACGCCGCCGCGGCGGTGAGCGTCACCCGTCTCGGCGCAATGGCCGGCGCGCCGTCGCTCGCCGAGGTGGAAGCGTTGCTCCAGCACGGCCACTGCCTGGCGTTCACAGCGCCGCACGCGTGAAGATCGCGCCGCCCGCCCCCCGTGACGCGCGTGCGATGATGCGGCGCGGGATACGGTGACGGCCCCACGGATGCCCACTGCCGAACAGCTCAGGCTCGACGACCCGGGACCCGGTGCCCTGGCCCGGTGGCGCAGGTGGGGCTGCTATGTCGCGGAGCGCGCCTGGGGAACCATTCGGGAGGACTACAGCGCGGACGGCGACGCCTGGAACTACCTGACCCACGATCAGTCCCGCAGCAAGGCCTACCGCTGGGGAGAAGACGGCATCGCGGGGCTGTGCGATCGATACCAGACCCTCATCTTCTCGCCCGCCATGTGGAACGGCCGCGATCCGATCCTGAAGGAGCGGCTGTTCGGCGTCACGCCCGGCGAAGGCAACCGCGGCGAGGACGTGAAGGAGTATTACTTCTATCTCGACGCCACGCCGACCGGCAGCTACATGAAGCTGCTGTACAAATACCCCCAGGCCGAATACCCATACGGCCGGCTGGTTGACGAGAACCGGCGCCGCGCCGGCGCCGGGCTGGAATTCGAGCTGCTCGACACCGGCGTCTTCGACGACGACCGCTATTTCGACGTCGTCATCGAGTACGCGAAGGCGGACCCGGAAGATCTCTGCATCAAGGTCGAGGTCTTCAACCGCGGGCGGGACGACGCGGAGTTTCACTTCGTCCCGCAGCTGTGGTTCCGCAACACCTGGGGATGGGGCCCGCAGCGCGGGCCGCAGCCCGGGATCAGGCGAGGGCCGGACGGCGCATCGTGGCAGGCGTTGATTGCCGACGACGCGGCGAGAGATCGGCTCGTCAGCCTCAAGTCCGATTACCGGCTGGGGGCACGGCACCTCTACGCGCCGCCGGGCGGGGTCGCGCTGTTCACCGACAACGAGACCAACGCCGAGCGGCTCTACGGACCCGGCGCCACGTCCGCGGGCGCGCACACCAAGGACGCGTTCCACCGCTTCATCGTGAACGGCGAGAACGCGGTGAACCCGGCCGGCACCGGCACGAAAGCGTGTCTGCACTACACGGCATCGGTCCCGGGCGGCGGATCGACCGCCTGGCACATGCGGCTCTCCACCCCAGCCCGGGATCCACTCCGTGACGTCGAGGGGATCGTGCGGCAGCGCCGTGCCGAAGCGGACGAGTTCTACGCTGCGATCCACCCTCCCAGGGCGACGGACGACGAGAAGCTCGTGCAGCGGCAGGCACTCGCCGGGATGCTGTGGACGAAGCAGGTGTACCTGTTCGACGTGAACGTGTGGCTCGACGGCGACAATCCGGCGGCCCCACCGCCCGACTCACGCCGGAACATCCGCAACAGGAGCTGGCGGCATCTGAACTCGATGCGGATCCTGTCGATGCCGGACAAATGGGAGTACCCGTGGTTTGCCGCGTGGGATCTGGCCTTCCATTCGGTCGCGCTCGCGCTGGTCGACCCCGCGTTCGCGAAGGACAATCTCTGGCTGCTGCTGTTCGAGCAGTTCCAGCACCCGAATGGTCAGATCCCCGCCTACGAATGGGAGTTCTCGGACCTGAATCCGCCGGTGCACGCCTGGGCGTGCTGGCGGGTGTATCTGCAGGAGCAGGCGCGCACGGGGCAGGGGGACACGGCATTCCTCGAAAAGTGCTTCCAGAAGCTGCTGATGAATTTCACCTGGTGGGTCAACGAGGTGGACAGCGAGGGTCTGAACGTCTTCGAAGGCGGCTTTCTCGGCCTCGACAACATCACGGTCGTCGATCGCAGCCAGCCGCTGCCGCACGGCGCACTGCTCGAGCAGTCGGACGCGACGGGTTGGATGGGATTTTTCTGTCTCCACATGATGCGGATCGCGATCGAACTCTCGCACACCAACGCCGTCTACGAGGTGATGGCGACGAAGTTCTTCGAGCACTTCACGTACATCGGCGGCGCCATGAAGAGAATGGGCGGGCGCGGCTACGAGCTCTGGGACGATGAGGACGGGTTCTTCTACGACGTGCTCCGGTTCGGGGATGGCAGCTTCCAGAAGTTCCGCGTGCGGTCGCTGGTTGGCCTCGTGCCGCTCTTCGCGGTGGAGGTGCTGGACCCATCCAGAATCGAGCACCTCGAACGCTTCCTGGCGGACATCGACTGGTTCGTGCGCAACCGCCCCGATCTCATTGGCCTGGCCTGCTACCATGCCGTGCGGGAGGGCCGGAAGCTCGAAGTCCTGTCGATCGTGGACCCGCAGCAGCTGACCCGGGTCCTGCAGCACGTCTGGAACGAGGACGAATTCCTGTCACCGGGAGGCATCCGAAGCCTGTCGAAATCGCACCGCGATCATCCGTTCACGTTCGGCGCGGGGACGGTGCGCTACGAGCCGGGCGAAGCCGACTCGAAGATCAAAGGCGGCAACTCCAACTGGCGCGGACCCGTGTGGTTCCCGACGTCGTTCCTGCTGATCGAAGCGCTGGCGAAATTCGGCGATGCGCACGGCCCATCCTTCAAGATCGACGCCCCGGCGGCGCCCAGCCCGATCGGCCCCGGCGAGATGGCGCGCGATATCGCGGACCGGATGATCGGTCTGTTCACCCGGGGGGAGGACGGGACGCGTCGCATCTACGGCGGGACGGAGAAGTTCCAGCAGGATCCGTACTGGCGCGACTGCCTGCTCTTTCACGAGTACTTCCACGGCGACAACGGCGCGGGCCTCGGCGCCAACCATCAGACCGGGTGGACGGGGCTCATCGCCAACCTGATCGACGAATGGCGACGGTAGCGGGCCGCGCGCGAGGGCAGGCGGGCTAGGCCCGGGCGCGGTGCTCGGGGTCCGGCTTCTCGAGCGAAGGCAGGACCGCTTCGATGCGCTCACGCGACGGCTCGAGCCATGGCGGCAGCACCAGGGTCTCGCCGAGGTGCGCGGGATCTTCGTCGGTCGCGAAACCGGGCCCATCGGTCGCCAGCTCGAAGAGAACGCCGCCGGGCTCCTTGAAATAGACCGACTTGAACCAGAAGCGATCGATGACCGGCGTCGCGTCCGCACCGGCCGCCTCCGCCTGGGCGCGCACGAACACCTGGTGCTCTTCGTCGTCCACCCGCCATGCGAGATGGTGCACGCTGCCGACGCCCCATGCGCCGCGCCGGGCCTCGCGGTCCTCGCGAACGTCCACGGCGCCGGGGACGTTCGGGAAGCCATATCGTGTCCAGCCGTTCTCGTTCCCAAGGTGCTCGAAACCCAGCACGTTCGTGAGGAACGTGGCGGTCGTGCGCAAGTCGCGTTCCCAGAGACGGCCGCTGTGGAGACCCCGCACCTGGTGCTCGGACGGCACCGGACTGCGCTCCCACGGCGTGAACGGGCGAGCCTCGCCGCCGCCCGCTTCGACGAGCGACAACCGCAGGCCATGGGGATCGACCAGGGGCAGAACACGCGCACCAAACCGCGCTTCGACGCGGTCGAGTGTGGCCCCGTAGCGCTGAAGGCGCACACCCCAGTAGTCGAGGCTCCCCGCCGGAACCTCGAGACCGACTTCAACGGCCATCCCGTGGCCAAGCCGGGGGGGCGCCATGTGGGTCCATGGAAAGAACGTGAGATCCGTGCCGGGTCGACCCTCGGCGTCCGCGTAAAAGAGGTGGTACGTGCCGGGATCGTCCTGGTTGACGCTCTTCTTCACGAGCCGCATCCCGAGGACTCCGGCATAGAAGTCAAGATTCTCCTGCGCCGGACCGGCGATCGCGGTGATGTGATGAAGGCCGTTGACTCCGCGCATTTGCTCCCTCATGCCGTTCGACTGTCCACCCCTCGGATCGTCCTGCGAAGAACAACGGATGGTCAACAGAAACGTTACCGCGGGCATTGACCGCCCGCAACAGGACGGCGCAGACATCCCCGGTTCCCGCGCGGCGCCCGGCAATCAGGGTCCGGTCCGGACGGTGAACAGGTGCGCGCCACCGCCTTCGAGCCGCACGTACAGCCCGCTGCCTGCGAGGGCTTCCCGGGTCCACGGATAACGACTGCCGGTCATCGCGTCGTCGAACATGAACGCGTCACCTGCGGGCAGGAGATCGGGACCGAGAGGGATGTGAGCCTGCGCCGTCGAGGCGCCCAGATTCAGGGCGATGACAGCGACACTGGCGGGCGTGTGCCATCCGTAGGCCAGGATGTCGCCGAACGTCTCGTCCCCCGCGGGTCGCGACTCGAGCACCTTCCATTCGCCGTCACGGAGGACGGGCTGCGAGGCAAACGGCAATACGGCGTCGTACAGCGCGCGGATACGCGAATCGATCGGCTCGTCGGGCCAGCGTGCCAGCTGCACGGGGCTCCGGATGCGCCGTCCGTCCTGCTGACCGTCGAAGACGAATCGCATCCCGGGGATCGTCGCCGCGAGAGCGGCGGCAGCGGGCAGGCGGGGCCCCAGGGTCTCCGCGCTCCGTGGCTCATCGTGGTTCTCGACGAACCTCGCGAGACCTGCAGCCGGAGGGTGATCCGCGACGAGGAGCTGACGGACGCGCTGTGCGGCGTCGCCCGCGTGCAGGGCATCGAGCAGCCGCTTGTCATAGGCGAAGGTGAAGCCCTGGTCGAGCAGGACACCTTCGAGGTCCCAGTACACTTCCGCGATGTACACGAGACCCGGAGCGGTCCGCGTCGCCGCCGGCCAGAATTCGTCCACGGGGCGCGGCCATTCGCCGTGGAGCCGTGCGCGCCACGTCCGTTCGAACACGTCGTTGATCACCAGCATGGCCATGTCGCACCGCACGCCGTCGCAGTGCTCCGTCAGCCGGCGGAGGAGGCGCCGCATCGCCTGGCGCGTGTCCGGATTGAAGTAGTTCAGCTGCGCGACGTCGCGCCACGGCGGGTAGTGAGGGTCCCTGGCGCATGCGACGTGCACAACACCCTCGACACTCTCCATGCGGCGGTAGTCAGCGGGCGCGGCGAGCACGTCCGCGTCGGTCCCCAGCACGTAACGCTGGGGATGCGTCGAGACCCACGGGTGATCGAACCCCGTGTGATTCGGGACGAAGTCGAGGATCAGCGCAATCCCGCGGGCCCGAAGCTCGTTTCGCGCCGCCGCGAGACCGGCCCAGCCGCCCATCCGCGGATCAGGCTCATAGCGTTCGATGCAGTACGGTGAGCCCGCGACGTCCTCAGGCGTCCACCCGGGCAGGACTCGATCGTACTCGCGGATGAGCACCGGATCCGTCCGCGCGAGCTCCCGGCCGATCGCGCTCCGGGTCCACACACCCATCAGGAACAGCAGACGGAAGCCGTCGCCGGCGAGGCGGTCCCACTCCTCCGCGGGCACATTCGCGAGCGTCACGTGGCGGCGCGCGCGCAGAGACAGCCGCTCGAGCCACGGCCAGGCGGAGAGCTCGAGCAGGAGGGGATTGGTCATGGCGTGGACTTGTTCCGGGTTCCGGGTCAGGGCTTCCGGACCGGAAACCGCGGACCGGGCATTACGCGTTCGCGGAGGAACGTTCGGACCGCACGGCCGGAAGACGGGAAGCGGCTAAGATCACCTGAAGCAGATGCCTCGTTTCAAACTCCTCATCGAGTACGCCGGGACACGGTATAGCGGCTGGCAGATCCAGAACAACGCACGCACGGTCCAGGGCGAGATCGATCGGGCCGTGCGGGAAGTGTCGAAGCGTCGCGAGTTCGAGTTATACGGCTCAGGACGAACCGATGCCGGCGTGCATGCGCTCGCCCAGGTCGCGCACCTCGAACTCTACACCGACCTCCCGCCCGAATCGCTCCGCCGGAAAATCAATGACGACCTGCCGTCCGATATTCACATCCTGGCCGCGCACAAGGCGCCGCACCGGTTCCACGCGCGGCACGACGCCGTTGCGCGGTCCTACTTGTACCAGATTTCGCGGAGGCGCACCGCGTTCGGCAAGCCGTACGTGTGGTGGATCCGCGACACGCTCGACGTGGACGCCATGCGTGTCGCCGCCGCGTCATTTGTGGGCATGAAGAACTTCGAGGCGTTCACGGCCGATGACGCCGGCGAGAAGTCCACCCGCGTGCTCGTCGATCGCGTGGAGATCGTCGAAGAGGGCGCGCTCGTGCTCATCAGAGTGCAGGGCTCCCACTTCCTGTGGAAGATGGTCCGCCGTATGGTGGGGGTGCTCGCGGCGTGCGGACGCCGCGAGCTCAGTCCCGCCGACGCTGCCGCATTCCTCGAAGACAGCGGCAGGCACTCGGCGGCGCCCGCCGCGCTCGCCGCCCCGGCGGCCGGTCTCTTCCTGGAAGCGGTGTTCTACGAGGGAGACGGCCCGCCAGGCCCCGTGCGGTCGGTCATGGCCATCGAGTAACGGCGGATCACCTGACTGCGAGGACCCACGGCCCGGCCGGAAGCGACGTGACCGGCTCGGACGAACCGCTGCCTGTCCGAGCGCCGGACTCTCACCCCTGCCGGCCACGCCGCACGCGGGACATGCGATCCTGCGTGCAGCGTGGCCCCGGAGGACATCTATTTGGCGG
>JANMCN010000141.1:0-6777 GCA_031361295.1 Acidobacteriota bacterium
CTCCAGTCTCGTCGTTCTCGTGCGGGGATTGAACCCAGACTTCGGTTCGTACAACGGGCCAACGAGCGACGCGGCCGGATACTTTAGGGTGGAAGGCGTCGCGGTCGGGTCGGTGCTCGCCAGCGCCGGCGACCCCGCACGCGGCCTGCTCGGCGAGGCCACGGGCGCGATCGTGCGCGACGGCGACACGCTGAACCTCGATATCCTCCTCAGGAACAACGCGATTACGCTGCCGATCACGAAGAACGACGGCAATGTGATGCCATTCGACATCCAGCGCGACGGCTCCCTGCGATCCGGGTACAACGGTCTGTACGTCGGTTTCTACGGAGGGCCGAGCTCCGCGTTCGTGCTCGACCTCGTATCCCAGGGGGTCTCATACCCCTTCACCGGTGCCAGCATCGGGACGACCGAGCAGGGGGGGCGGGAGGTCGTCGTGTCGCAGAGCGGGCTGGCCGGCCTCAACGTGACGCGCAAGGTGCTCGTGTCGTCGGCGTACTTCGCGCGCTACCTGGAGATCCTGTCGAATCCGACGACGGCGCCCATTACGGTGGATGTGCGGCTCCGGAATACCGTTCGCGCAAACGGGGTGTTGACGACATCGAGCGGCGACGCCCTCGCGAGCGTGGCCGATCCGGCCGGACCGGACCGATGGGTCCTGTTCGACAGCGGCTTCGACGTCGATCTGTTCGGCGGCCAGTACAGCAACGGCCTGCCGCAGGCGGGCTTCGTCTTCGACGGGCCGGGTGCGAGGGCGCGCGTCTCGGCGCTGGCGGTTGACGGTCCGGCATACTTTGGGGCTCAACAGCTTGGCTACACGTGGAGCGGGGTCACGCTCCAGCCGGGTGAGACCGTGGCGTTCCTCCACGCGGGAATCCAGCAGTACAACCGCGCCGCCGCGCGGGCGTCGGTCGATCGGATCGTGCAGCTCGCGCCGGAGGTGCTCGAGGGGCTGAGCCCCGCGGAGATCGCGGCGATTCAGAACTTTGCGATCCCGGCGGACGGCACGAGCTCCGTGGCGCCGCTGCCTCGTCTCGACGGCACCATCTCCGGGCGCGTGCTCGAGGCTGACGGCGTCACGCCCGTGCCCTCCGGCGCCGGTTTCGGCGGCTACCTGTTGAACGTCAGGTTCCGCAGCAACAACGTGCTGTTCGGGCGGACGTACACGAGCGGTGCGACCGCTACGGGCAATTTCAGCTTCGGTCCAGACGGCGATGCGATCCATTTCACGCCGTCATTCACCGTGCCCGTCGGGAGCTTCACACTCGAGGCGATCCACCCGGCGACCAATGTGCTCTCGGCCGCCACTGTAGGCGCGTTCCCCGCCGGGCAGATCGCCGCGACCGCCAACATCGTCTTCAGCAACACCGCCATTCTCCGCGGGTTCGTGCGCCGGCACACGGGGGCGCCCGTGGCGGGCGCAACGGTGACCGTGACCGCGCCGCTGTTCAGTAAGGGCGCTCCGCTGACCCAGGCCGATGGCAGTTACCTGTTCGCCGGGCTGCCCGCGGGACCCGCGACGGTCACGGCCAGCATGGGGCATCCGCAGTCCGCGCGCGTGCGGCTGCGCGGCACGGTGCTCCAGACGCTGGTCGCCGGAGAAGTCCGGCCCCTCGATCTCACGATTCAACCGACGGGGATCGTGTCCGGCGTCGTGCGGACCGCGTCGGGCGCGCTCGCGACCAACGTGCGCGTCAGTCTGCTGAATGCCGATCCCCTCGACACGTTCGGCACGCTCGATACGACGACCGACTCCGCCGGGGGCTACACGTTCAGCGACGTGCCGCTCGGCACCTTCCCGGTGGTTGCGACCGATGCCGCGACCAGTTTCCAGGTGCGGGCGCCGGTGACCGTGGCGCAGGATC
The DNA here is from genome assembly GCA_031361295.1 of Acidobacteriota bacterium. Taxonomy (GTDB): domain Bacteria; phylum Acidobacteriota; class Vicinamibacteria; order Vicinamibacterales; family 2-12-FULL-66-21; genus JALZOC01. The sequence goes on from JANMCN010000141.1 coordinate 1,866, forward strand.
AGACCGCCCGCGCGGAGCTCACGCTGCTGGCTGTCGGGAGCATCCAGTTGACGGCACGGTATGCCGGGGGTGGAGCCGCCGCCAATGCGTTTGTCCAGATCCAGCGATCGACATCGGATCAGTTCGCGTCCGCCGGCCGGACGGACGCGGCGGGGCGCCTGACGATCACCGACGTTCCACAGGGCGCGTTCGTGGTTCGTGTCAACCGCCCGGACTTCGCCCTGAGCCTGTTCGTGGACGTGGCGGGGTCGCTGGCATCGCCGGGGCAGATCGTCCCGGTCGAGGCCGTTGTTCCGCCGATCGGTACGCTCCAGATCCAGGTCAACTCGACGGCCGGCCTGCCGGTGGCGGGCGCCGGGATTTCGAGCGATGCACGCTATGCGGGCTATCTGGAGTCGGTGTGGGGCGATACCGACGCGAACGGCCGGCTGACGATCCCGTCCGTTCCGGGTGGCCGGACCATCACGGTGCAGGCCTTCTCGCAAGCCAATCGGTACGACTACCGCCAGAGCTTCGCGCGCGTGACGACTGAAGGGGAAATCGTACCGGTGACGATAATCCTCGGGGCGGTCGGCTCGGTCAGCGGACACCTGACTTACGTCGGAGGGGCGCCGGCTGCGGGCGTGTCGGTGACGCTCCGCAGCGAGAGCCCCAGCGCGGCCATCGGAGTGAACGCCGATGCACAGGGACTCTACCGGCTCGACGGCGTCCCAACGGGGCCGTTCCGCGTCGCCGTGCTCGACTATTCGGGCCGCACGGGAGGCGTCTTCGAAGGGACGATCGTTGACAACGGCGACAGCCTCGCGGCCGACATCGTGCTTTCGCGTCTGCTTCCGCCGGTCGATCTGACTGACGCCAATGGCCATCATTACCGGATCGACTCGCAGGGCAACATGGGGGACTACACGCCCGACCAGCCTTACCTCGGATCGTCGGCGCTTCAGGTGGCGCAGTACGACGGTTTCAGCGGCGACTTCATCGCCACACCGGATCCTGGTGGACGTCAGATCTCCATCAAGAACTACGGGGGCGGTGGCCGCGTGCGGGAGATCCCGGTCGGGGGTCTGTTCGTCACGCGCAAGGTGTATGTCCCGACGTCAGGGTATTTCGCGCGGTACCTTGAAATCCTCGAGAACCGTTCAGCCGTTCCCGTCACCGTCGACGTGCAGTTCCGCCCGCGGATGTGGGCGGGTGGGCTCGCGACGACATCCACCGGGGATGCGACGCTGACACCCTCCGATCAATGGTTCGTGACCTCGCCTTCGCAGTCGCAGGCGCTGCTGGCGGCCGAGGTGTACGCGGGAGTTGGAAGCGCTCCTACGTTCACGGAACTCTTCAGCAACGGCTTCGAGCTGTCCGCCACCGTTCGCTGGGGAGCCGTGACCGTTGCGCCGGGTGGCCGCGCGATTTTCCTCCACTTCACGTCGCAGCAGGCGGATCAGGCCGCGGCAGTGGCCACGGCGGCACGGCTCGTTCAACTTCCCTCCGAAGCGCTGGAAGGACTCACCGCTGCCGATGCGGCCGACATCCGGAACTTTGCGGTGCCGCCAAACCTCTCGAGCGCCGCGGATCCATTGCTGCAGGTTCAGGGGCGAGTGTTCGCGAGCGACGGCGTGACGCCCGTTGCCGGTGCGGAGGTTCTCGTCGGCGGCAACCTGGCGCCTATCTTCAAGGGAACGATCGCCGTGGTGACCGACGCCCAGGGCCGATACTCCGCCACGACGCTCGGCGGTAGCGGGTACACCGTCCAGGCCCGTTACGCCGCGACGGGTGCGCTGACCGCTGTCGTCGCCGGGAGCGTGGCGCCGGGCGCTACGAGTGCGACACAGGATCTGACCTTCGAGGGCACAGGGGTCATCCGTGGGACTGTGCGAACCGCCAGCGGATTGGCGGTCCGGGCTGGCACCCTCACAGCCAGCGGCGGCAACCCCGGGCTGAGCGTCACCGTGCAGATTGCAGCCGAGGGAGCGTATGCATTCGCGGCGGTGCCGGCCGGGACTTTCGACGTGCGGGCCACCGTCGGCGGAGCGTCCTCCGTTCCGACGGCCGTGGTCGTTGTCCAGAACCAGACGACGGCCCTGGATGTGCGGATGCCAGCCGCCGCCGTGGTGCGCCTGACGGCGCTCCGTGCTGACGGCACTCCTCAGACAGGGGCGTACGCGTACATCACCGACGCGAACGGCGTCCGCTTCGCGGGCTACGTCGACCGAAACGGCGTGCTGAACATTCCGGGTGTGGCTGAGGGCGGCTTCGTGATCCAGGTCTACGGAACCCGGATCAGCAGCGTTGCCGGTATTGTCACTCTTGCAGACGACGGCCGTACGATCGATGTGCGGCTCCAGCCCGTCAGCGTGACGGGGCGCGTGACGATGGGCGATGGACTGACACCGGCCATTTCCGCTTACGTGCAGTTGCTGGACGGCACCGGCGGCAGCGTCGATGCCGTCTTCACTGACGGGAACGGCCGCTACGAATTTCCTGAGGTGACGCTGCCGGTCGGGGCCTCCATCACCGTGGTGGCCCATGCCCCGGGGGCCTTCAGCGTCACGGCGGAAAGCACCCGTCAGTTCAGCGGGGTGGGGCTCGTCGTCGATCTCTCGCTGCAGGCGACGTCTCTTCGAGGGCAGATCACGGATGCGGACGGCGTGACGCCGGTGGCCTTTGCCGGCATCACGATCGCGCAACGCGGGAGCGACGGCGCAGTATCCAGGCTCGACGGCAGTGCCGATGCGAACGGCGCGTACGCGATCTTCGGTGTGCGGATCGGGCCTTTCGAGGTCCGCGCCACCGACGGGCCGACCGGCATCCAGGGTCGAGTCGCGGGCGATATCGTATCGGTCGCGTTCGAGCCCACCGCGGATGTCCGGCTCGCGCCAGCGGGCGCGGTGACCGGCACCGTGCGCACCTCGGACGGGCAGCCGCTTCCGAACGCGAACGTCGTGCTCTCGAGCAACGAGACCGCCGTGTTCCAGGACATTTATGCGACGGCAGCGGCCGATGGGGTCTACACGATCCCCAGGGCGCCCGCCGGTGCCGTCTCGGTCCAGGCGTGCGGCACACAAGCCGGGACGTATGTCTGCGTGGGTCGCACGGGCCGGATCACGAGCGCTGGTCAGGCCATCACAATCGACCTGCAGACCAGGCCGACAGGCACGATTACGGGGACGGTGTTCGCCGCCGACGGCATCACGCCGGTCGGTGGGGCGTACGTCAGCGTGTCCAGCGGCGACGACGGGCCGAACGGGAGGACGCAGTCCGCCCTGTTCGCCGGTCCGGCTGGCGTGTTTGTCGTCGACGGCGTCGTGGCCGGCGCCGTCGCGATCAGGGCCTACGACCCGCACACCTTCCAACTGATAGGGGCGGCCACCGGTGTTCTGGCGGCGGACGCCCCATTGACCGCCGACGTCATCTCTGGGGGGGCAATCGAACCCTGCTCGGGGACGTCGCTCAGCGGTGCCGACGGGTTCGTGTACAGACTGGGATGTGGCGGCGAGCTCACCGGCGGTGGAACCGGCGATGGGCATCTCGCGGCGTCGTATCGATCGGGGTCGCAGATTCCGCGCATCAACGGGACGCAGAGTTATCAGCTCGCTCCCGCCCGACGGGAACTGGCGAACCGCCAGATCGCCTATGGGGCGCAGGCCAAGGCCGGCGTCGCGAGCGCAAGGAAAGTGTTCGTGCCGGAATCGGGCGGCTTTGCCCGCTTCCTGGATACGATCACGAATCCCACGGCGGCCGCAGTGACCTTGGAGATTCAGGTAGAGAGCGATCTCGATGGGGTGGTGAGCACCGTCGTCGATCCGGCAGCCACCGGCCGCACGTATGCGGTCACGACATCGGGGCCCGTGACGTCGGACGGCAGCACGCGGACTCGGGCGGCCCTCGCGCAGGTGTTTGGCGGCGCGGGTGCGGCCGTCGGTGTGGGAGGCGTGCGGCTTCAGCACCTGCTGGGCAGCTCGTCTTGGCGCTATACCGTAACAATCCCGGCCGGCCAGTCCGTCTCGCTGATGCACTTTGCCGTGCAGCGTGAGCCGGGTGATGCCGCCGGGGCGCAGGCTCAAGCCGCTGCGCTTGCCGACCTCAGCGAGCCGCAGGCGCTCTCCGGGATGAGCGCCGCCGAGAAGGCGCGCGTCGTGAATTTCAGAATCCCCTGACGACCGTCCCGCCGCTTCTCGTTCATGCGTCGGGAGCCGGACGTATTCCGCGCCCGTTCCTACCGCTCCTCAAGCCATCGTACCCACGCCCGAAGCAAGCCCTGAGTTCAGAAGTCCGACAGCAGAGCAGCAAAAGTCTGCGTTTCGGATGATATCTCCTATCGCCGCAGCGCCGATGACAGCAGTTTCGGTCGACCCCATTGGCGGCGCGCTTGCTCAACTTGAGCCGCGTCGGATTGTGTTGCGCGTTTGGCGTCGGCAGGTCCGTTCCAAATTTCGAAGTTCCAAAGGGCCGGCGAGTGGTGTGCGAACGGCAGCCGACGCTCATTGCGGCCCGGGAGGCAGGGGACACCAAATGCGAATTCGAATAGTGATGATTCTTGCGGCTCTGCTCATCGTGCCCAAAATGGCCTCCGCAGCGACGATCGGCCGTTTCGAGTGGGTCTACGACGTCACGTACGGGCTGGGCTCGAGCTTCAATGTGTTCAACGAGTCAGACACTCTTTTCGAGAATGTCGTCATCGACCTCTATCAAGCGGATGGGACGGTGTTTCCTTCCCACCCGAGCCTCGGGACCATTGCCGGCGGCGGGTTCGGACAGACTCTGGACGATTTGTCCGCTTTGTTCATTCCGGACTCCAGCAACCAGACTGATGCCCTATACCGTGTGGTCCTCAATCTGACAGTCAACAACGCGCTGGTCACGACGACGCTGCTGGCCTCGTCGCTCTCCGGGAATCCGTCGAGCTCAGTGTCCA
>JANMCN010000152.1:0-45677 GCA_031361295.1 Acidobacteriota bacterium
TTCAGGTCGATGCGCGCGATGATGTCCTGGCCGCGGTTGCCGACGTAGGCCACTTCACCGGTGAACCCGCCGGGCAGCTCGCGCTGGTAGGCGACGTTCCAGGCGTGCAGGCGCCCCTCGTGCAGATTGGTCGGCACCGAGAAGAAGCCCTGCTGTTTGAACGCATCGGCCGGGACGATCCCGGTATCGGGAATGGCGGCGAAGTTGGGCGCCGGGAGCCCGGCAGCCAGCGACCCGGCGGTGGCGAAGCTGTTGGCCGGGTTGATCTGGTTGTTCTGCTTGACCGGATAGTTGAAGGCGTACGAGTTGTCCGGCCAGGGGGTGGTGCTGACGCCGTAGCCGGCGCGGAGCACGTTCCGATCGTTGAGGCGCCACGAGATGCCGGTGCGCGGGTTGAAGTTCTTCCAGTAGCTCTTGACCCCCAGGTTCGCCGGCACCTGACTGTAGCCGGCGACGCGGAGCGTGTTGTTGGTTTCGTCGTAGTTCGCCAGGCCGCCGCGGTCGCTGAGCCCGACGAGCGGCGTGTAGTACTCGTGGCGCAGGCCGAGGTCCACCGTGACCTGGGGCCGCACCTGCCACTTGTCCTGGACGTACGAGAACACACCCCAGTGCCGCGTGCCCGGCGCGATGTCGGTAATCAGATCCCGGCCGACGCTCTGCGGCGCGTCGAGGAGGAAGGACGCGAAGGCGTTCGCGAAGCCGTTCTGGGCGGCGGTGTCGGCGGGCGTGGCGGTGGTTGAGCCGCGGAACCGGAAGACGCCGCGCGGGCCGCCGTTGTCCTGCACCTGCAGCAGGTAGTCGCGGTTGTAGCGCAGGTCGCCGCCGATCTTGATGGTGTGATTGGCGTGGAGCTTGGTGATCGTCGTCGCCGTGGTCCAGGTGCGCTCGGAGCGATCCCACGGCAGCGACGCCGAATAGCCGACCAGCGCGCTGTCGTAGCCGGCGACATCGATGGTCGTGATGCCGCTCGAGAACTTGTTGAGGTTGACGCCGCGGATGCCCAGTTCCTCGGACGTGTTCAGCCCGTCCGCCTCCGACACCGCCTGATTGTGGTAGTAGCTCATGCCGACGCGGACTTCCTGGACGAGCGACGGCGACCAGGTCCGGTTGTAGTTACCGGCGACGTTATGAGTGGGATTTGTCCCGTAGCCCGCGAAACCCTTGATTCCGCCGTAGATGCCGAACGTCGCCGGATCGTAGGTCTTGGGATTCTGATAGCTGTAGCGGACCGCGAGGCGGTTGGCGGGAGACAACTGCGTCGTCAGTTTGATGTCTCCCTGATTGGTCCGCTTCTCCCGCACGTATCCGGTCTCGAAGTTGGTGCCGCCGAGCGGTACGCCGGCGAGGTTCGGCAGCGGGACATGGGAGAGGATGTTCTTGGCGATCGGGCTGATCCGGTTCGCCGGGATCTGGTTGTTCGGGAACGGCGTGCGGCCGGTGCCGTCGGGGTTTCCGGTTGCCGGATCGTAGATGATCGTCGGCGACGCGCTGAAGTCCCCGGACCGGAATGGCACCTCCGGCAGGTCGGCCCGGGTGATCCGGCCGCTGTCGTCCTGGGTGCGCACGTAGTCACCGAAGAAGAACAGCTTGTTGTGCATGATCGGGCCCCCCAGGGTGAAGCCGCTCTGCAGGTACTTGGTCTGCGGCACCTTGGGCAGCGACGAGAACGGATCGCGCGCGATCGTCGCCTCGGTGTTGCCGAACGCGAATCCGGTGCCCTTGAAGTCGTTCGTCCCGGACTTGAAGGTGACGTTCGTGACCGCGCCGCCGGCGCGCCCGAACTCGGCGTCGTAGTTGCTGGTCGTGACGGCGACGGTTTCGATCGCCTCCGCGGAGGGAATCAGCACGGTCAGCAGGCCGGTCTTGTGATTGTCGTCGGTGCCCTCGAGCTGGACGTTGTTCGCGAGCCGCGACTGGCCGTTGACGTTGCTCGACAGGCTGTCCTGCGAGTTGAAGAATTCCGAGTGGGGCCGGAACGGACGCGTCGCGCCCGGCACGATGACGAGCATGCCCTGGAAGTTCCGGTTGAAGCCGAGCGGCATCTGGGTGATCTGGGCGCCGTCGATGATCCGGCCCGTGTCGGTCCGGTCGGTCTGCAGCAAAGGCGTTTCGGCCGACACCGTCACCGCCTCCGTCATCTGCCCGACTTCCAGTTTCAGGTCGACGCGGATCGTCGAGTTCACGTCCACCTTGACGTTCTGGCGGACGATCTTCCTGAAGCCCTGCAGCTCGGCATCCACCGAATAGGTGCCGTTCTGGAGACTCGAAAAAATGTAATAGCCGGCCTCGTTGGTCGTGGTCGTCCGGCTGATATTGGTGCGCGTTTCCGTGGCCACGACGGTCGCGCCGGGCACGGCGCCGCCGGTGGAATCCGTCACGTTGCCGAGCAGCGTGCCGGTGACCGCCTGCGCATGCGCCGGGGCGGGGACGAGAAGCGCAGCTCCGAGCACCAGTGCCAGGGCCACGCACACGCGAGCGAACGCATTTCCTGACGCCTCACACAAACTCCGGCGCATCTGGCTCCCTCCGTTGATTGCCTGTTGCTCCAATGCCGCGGGGTGGACGTCCTCGGGTGCAGCTTTTGGGGCAGTCTATCGTAACAGCGCGGCCGCCTCTGCGACAGGTCCTTTGCGCGCCCTGCGCCGCGGCGGGCAGTTCTGTGCACATAGGTTGTCAGCGATCATCCAGCATTTTTCCAGCCGCTACTTGCCGATCGCGACTCAGAATATGCAGCTGCACGAACGCGCGATCGAGGTACTGGCGGAACCCGCGCCTGCCGCGCCACCCGTTGGCCCGCAGCGCGGCGCGATCGCGCCGTCGGCAGACGGCGCGCGCGACGTCGTATACTACGGCGCTCACGAGTGCAGACCAGGCTATGAGTTGCCGGCGCTGACTCGCCTCTCGCGGGCTCGTCGCAGGCCGGCACGGCTCAGGATCGGCGACAAACGGAATCCATGATTAAGTCATTCGTCGTCGCCGTCGTCATCCTGAGCACGACCCAGGCGCCGCCGCCGCCGAAGAAGCAGCTCATCGCCCACCGCGGCGCGTCCGCGTATGCCCCTGAGCACACCCTCGCGGCCTACACGCGTGCGATCGAGCAGGGCGCCGATTTCGTCGAGCCGGACCTTGCGGTCACGAAAGACGGGATTCTCGTGTGCATGCACGACCTGACCCTCGAGCGCACGACGAACGTGGAGGACGTATTTCCACATCGCTACACGGGTGACGCGCCGGGTGTGCCGGTGGTCCACGGGAGTGCCGCGCAGCCGGTCCATCACTGGCTCGTGAACGATTTCACGCTGGCCGAAATCAAACGGCTCGATGCCGGATCGTGGTTCGACGCGCGGTTCGCCGGGGCGACGGTGCCGACCTTCCAGGAAGCGGTCGATGTCGTCCGGGGCAAGGCTGGCCTGTACCCGGAGTTGAAGGATCCCGAGTTCTACCGCCGTCGCGGCATCAGAACCGACGTGCTCCTCACGGCTGCCCTCAAGAAGAACGGGCTCGTCGCCAATCCGAAGACCCCGGTGATCATCCAATCGTTCGATGATGCGGCGCTGAAGCACCTGGCCCGTGACCTGCCTCAGGTTCCACGGGTCTTTCTGGTGGACCCGGCGTCTGCGTCGCGGCTCGATTCCGAGGACAAGCTGCGCGACATCGCCGCGTGGGCCACCGGTGTGGCGCCGAACAAGGTGATCGTGGCCGCGCACCCTGAGCTGGTGCGGTGGGCCCATGCGGCGGGGCTGACGGTCACGGTCTGGACGCTCGCGGCGTCAACCACGACGTTCCCGTCCGTGCGCGAGGAGATGGCGAAGTTCCTCTACGACCTCGGGGTCGACGCCGTCTTCACGAACGACCCCGATCAGTTCCCCAGGCGCTGAGGGAGAGGCACGTCTGGGGCGACGACCGTCGCCTCGGGGACGCCGTGGTGCCGGCCGACGCACACGTCGTAGAGCAGGCCCCCCAGCACCGCCCCAATCGGCGGGGCCACGACCGGCACCCACCACCAGCTGTGGCCGGCCCGGAACACCTCGCCGCCCCAGCCCGCGACGGCGGTGAACAGCCGCGGCCCGAAGTCCCGTGCCGGATTGATCGCGTAGCCCGAGTTGAACCCGAACGCGGCGCCGATCGCGACCACGAGGAGGCCGACGAGCACAGGGCCCTGCCCCGCGGCCGGCGGGGCGTTGCGCTTGTCCGTCAGCGCGAAAATGACGGCCACGAGCAGGGCCGTCCCCACGACCTGGTCGATGAAGCCGCCCGGGAAAGTACTGAGAAACGGCTGCGGATAGGTGGCCCAGATTCCCGCCGTCGCATGCGTTCCGGTGACGATGCGCGTGCCGCCGTCGTAGGCATTCAGTGCTTCGATGTAGGTCGCGTAGACGAGCGCCGAGGCAGCGAACGCGCCGGCGAGCTGTGCGACGGTGTACGGGACCACCTTGCGCCACGGAAATCCGCGATGGACCGCGAGCGCAAGCGTGACCGCCGGATTCAGATGGGCCCCCGACACCCCTCCCGCGACGTAGCATCCCATTGTCACGGCGAGACCCCACACGATGTTGATGGCCAGCTGGCTGCCGGCGGCGCTGCCGCTCAGGACGAACTGGGCCACGACGCCGATGCCGAACGTCATGAGGACGAACGTGCCGAGGAATTCGGCCAGAAGCTCGCGCCGTTCGTCGTGCATCTGCTTTGACATGGACTCCCTCGGAGGCGATTTCGACCCCTGCGCCGATTCGCTGCGGGAGTATATAGCAGCCGCGCGCGCGAGGCTGCCCGAGTTCGATTAGACTTCCACGGCGCCCTTGTCCTGGCCGCCGTCCATCTTGTTACCGGAGCCCACGTGCCGTACATCCTCGCTCTCGATCAGGGAACCACCAGCTCGCGCGCGATTGTCTTCGATCACGACGGCGCGATGGTCGCCGTGGCGCAGAAGGAGTTCACCCAGATTTTTCCGAAGCCCGGGTGGGTCGAGCACGATCCGCAGGAGATCTGGGCCACGCAGGTCGCGGTTGCCGTCGAAGCGCTCGGCCGCGGCCAAATCAGGCCGCGTGACGTGGCGGCGATTGGCATCACGAACCAGCGGGAAACGACCATCGTCTGGGATCGCGAGACCGGGGAGCCCGTCCACAATGCGATCGTCTGGCAGGACCGGCGCACCGCGGAATTCTGCGACAGGCTGAAGCGCGATGGCCATGAGGCGCTCGTACGCGAACGGACCGGCCTCGTCATCGATGCGTATTTTTCAGGCAGCAAGATCGCGTGGATTCTGGACAACGTGCCGGGAGCGCGCCAGCGGGCGGAGGCCGGCCGGCTGGCGTTCGGGACGGTGGACTCCTGGCTCGTCTGGAAGCTGACGAGCGGCGGGACCCACGTGACGGACGTGAGCAACGCGTCGCGGACGATGCTCTTCAACATCAACACGCTTGCCTGGGACGCGGACCTTCTTCGGCTGCTGCACGTGCCGGCGAACATGCTGCCGGAGGTGCGCGCGTCGAGCGACGTGTACGCGCGGGTCTCCACCAGCCTTGCCATGGCGGACGTGCCCATCGCCGGGATCGCCGGAGACCAGCAGGCGGCGCTCTTCGGCCAGATGTGCGTCAGCCCGGGGTTGACGAAGAACACGTACGGAACGGGGTGCTTCCTCCTCCAGAACACGGGAACGCGGCCGGTGCCGTCGGCGAACCGGCTGGTGACGACCGTCGCCTGGAAGATCGGCGCCCGCACGGAGTATGCGCTGGAGGGCAGCGTCTTCATCGGCGGGGCCGTGGTGCAGTGGCTGCGCGACGGCCTGGGGCTGATTGCGGCGTCGGCCGACGTCGAGCGGCTGGCCGCATCTGTCGACGACAACGGCGGCGTGTATCTGGTGCCGGCCTTTGCCGGCCTCGGCGCGCCGCACTGGGATCCGTACGCCCGCGGTCTCATGATCGGGATCACGCGGGGCACCACGGCCGGCCACGTCGCCCGAGCGGCGCTCGAGAGTATTGCGTATCAGGTCGACGACCTGCTCGATGCGGTCTCCCGCGATTCCGGCATCCAGATGACCGAGCTTCGCGTCGACGGAGGCGCATCGACGAACGACGGACTGCTGCAGTTCCAGGCGGATGTGCTGGGTGTGCCGGTCGTCCGGCCGGCTGTCACGGAGACGACGGCCCTTGGCGCCGCCTACCTCGCGGGCCTCGCGGTCGGCTTCTGGTCGTCCCCCGACGAGATCGCCGGCCAGTGGCGCGTCGATCGGCGGTTCGAGCCCTCGATGCCGCGTGCGGAGGCCGCCCGTCTGCGTGAGCGCTGGCGCGAAGCCGTGAGGCGATCAACGGGATGGATCCCGGCGGCGGGGGAGGCGTGACGCAGTGACCCTGACCCGGGCAGACATGCTCGCGCGTCTCGGAGCGCATCAGGGCCCGTGGGATTTCGTGGTCGTCGGCGGGGGCGCGACGGGCGCCGGCATTGCCGTGGACGCCGCGTCACGCGGCTACTCCGTGCTGCTGCTCGAGCAGAGTGATTTCGGCAAGGGCACCTCGAGTCGCAGCACGAAGCTGGTCCACGGGGGCGTGCGGTATCTCGAGCAGGGGAACATCTCGCTCGTCATGGAGGCGCTGAAGGAGCGCGGCATCCTCCGTCAGAACGCGCCTCACCTCGTCAGCAACCTGCCGTTCGTCGTGCCGAACTACGACTGGTGGGAGACGCCGTTCTACGGCGTCGGCCTGAAGGTCTACAACCTGCTCGCGGGCAAATACGGTTTCGGGGATTCCTCAATCCTCTCGCGCGAGGAGACGCTGCGCCGGTTGCCGACCATCAGGACGGACGGCCTGCGAGGCGGCGTCGTGTACTACGACGGACAGTTCGACGACTCGCGGCTGCTGATCAATCTCGTCCAGACCGCCGCTGAGCACGGGGCCACGTTGCTCAACTACGCCCCTGTGATCGCACTCACGACGGGACCGGACGGGACCGTTGACGGCGTCGTCGGGCGGGAGATTGAGTCGGGACGTGACTTCCGCGTCGCGGGACGAGTCGTCATCAACGCGACGGGTCCGTTCGCGGACAGCGTACGACGACTGGCGGATCCGGCCGCCGCTCCTCTCATCGCGCCAAGCCAGGGGATTCACCTGGTGTTCAATCGATCGTTTCTGCCTGGCGAGTCGGCGATCATGGTGCCGCACACACGTGACGGTCGCGTGATGTTCGCGATCCCGTGGCATGGGCACACCATCGTGGGCACCACCGACACCCCGATTGCCGAGGCGGCCCTGGAGCCCACGGCGCAGGACAGCGAGGTTTCATTCGTTCTCGAAACGGCGGCGCTGTACCTGCACAAGCCCCCGACGCGCGCCGATGTCCTCAGTGTGTTTGCCGGCGTTCGGCCGCTGGTGCGAACGGGGGACAGCCGGATCACGGCAGCGCTGTCGCGCGATCACACGATCCACATCGACGCGTCGGGTCTGTTGACGACCGCCGGGGGCAAATGGACGACCTATCGGCACATGGCCGAAGATGCCGTGGATCAGGCGATTGAGTTCGCTCGGCTGGTCGAGCGGCCCTGCATCACGAAGGACCTGCGGGTCCATGGATTTCGGCAGCAGGGGAGCGAGGCCGGGAGGCTTGGCCTCTACGGCGCCGATGCGGACGCCGTCCGCGCGATTGAGGACGCCGAACCGTCGCTCGGCGCCGCCCTGGATGGCGAGCTCCCGTGTACGGGTTCGCAGGTCGTATGGGCTGCCCGCGCGGAGTTTGCCCGGACGGTCGAGGATGTCCTGGCGCGCCGGTGCCGCGCGCTCTTCCTCAACGCGGCGGCCGCCGTCCGCATGGCGCCTGCCGTTGCGGCCCTGCTGGCGCGGGAGCTCGGCCGCGATCCTGCCTGGCAGCGCGACCAGGTCTCTGCGTTCAACACGCTCGCCCGAGGCTACCTGCTCCGCTAGCTGGCGCCGCTGGAGTATCACCCTCAGAGACGGGGAATCGTGAGGCCGCCGTCCACGTGGATGACGGAACCGGTCGCGTACGGCAGGTCCCCCCGCACGAGGGCGGCCACGACGCGGCCGACATCCTCCGGCAGCCCCCACCGGCGTTCCGGCACGAGGCCGTCCGCAATCCTCGCATCGTAGACGTCCCGCACCGCCGCCGTCATGTCGGTGGAGACGATCCCGGGCCGCACGTCGTAGACCGGGATGCCATGCTCGGCCAGACGAGCGGCGAAGAGTCTGGCGGCCATCGAGAGCCCGGCCTTGCTGATGCAGTATTCGCCGCGCCCGACGGAGGCCATCTCCGCCGACACCGACGTGATGAACACGATCGACGCGTCGGAGGCCGGGTTCTCGCGTTTCCGCGCGACCTGATCGCGCGCGATCGCCTGGGTCAGAAAGTACGGCCCGCGGAGATTCGTACGAAGGACCTCCTCGAAACTGTCTTCCGTGGCCGCAAGGATGTCGGCGCGCACCTGCGGCGCGCGTCCTGCGTTGTTGACGAGGGCTGTCACCGCGCCGCACCGGTCGCGCACCGCGTCCACGAGTCGGGCCCGGTCCGTCGCGCTCGCGACGTCGGCGGCGACATAGTGGATGCCATTCCCATGCGTGCGCAGCGCATCGAGCACGTCCACGACCTCGCGTTCAGCCCGCATTCCGCAGATGATGAGATCCCACGCCTCGCGCGCGAGCGCCATCGCGATTCCGAGGCCGATGCCTCTCGTGCCGCCGGTGACGAGCGCGGTGCCCCTGCTCACGTCGTGGCCGTGTCACCGAAGAACGTCAGGTACGGAGCGCCTTCTGCGAGGCGCTTCACATACAAAGCCGCCTCCCGGGCGTGATAGTCGCCCCACTGGCTGGACTCACCCCGCGGCGTCGCGGCTCCGGGCGGCACATAGTCCCATCCGTTGGGCCAGTGGTACACGGAGTGCAGCAGAAGGCCCTGGTGGTCCGGGTCGGTGCTGACGTACGGACCACGGGGGTCGAACAGTGTGTCGAGTATTCTGAGCCCCGCCTGCTCGTAGCGGCCGGCGTCCGTTTCGCCGCGGCGGCCCAGAATTCTCGCAAGACGCAGCAGCCCCTGCGCCGCGATCGCGGCCGCGGAGCTGTCCACGGGCTCGTGCTGGTTGAACGGGTCGGCGGGCCGCGCCCCCCAGTCCTTGAGTGCGGCAAGTCCCGGCGCGCCGTCGTCCCAATACGGCACCCCGTCGGCTGCCGCGATGTCGATGTAGTGGTCGGACGTCGCCCGCGCGGCCTCGACCATCATGGCCTCGACATCCGGGCGGCCGCCGCAGGGCTCGAGCGCCGCGTCGGAGAGAACGTCGAGGAACTCGATTTGCTCCGCGAAGCCCAGCATCGCCCACGCGAGCCCGCGCGTCCACGTGGTGAAGGGCGAGTACCCCTGTTGTGTGCCCGGCCCGCGGTACGTGCCGTTCGCCGGATTGAACAGGCTCTCGTGCGCGGTGCGTCCCCGCACGTCGTACCTGTCGCGGCCGCGCCCGAAATACACGTTGTAGCGAGCCGTGGCCCGCGCGTGGTGGACCAGGCGTTCGAGCAGGCTCACGCGGGCATCCTGTTCCTCCATTAGCGGCTGGCCCAGGAGGTGCCCGAGCGCCAGCGCACGGAGAGACCGGATCGTATCGACGAACAACGAGTGCCGCCCGTTGAAGGAGTGGATGAACCCGCCGGCACCGAGCGACGTCCAGCGCCTCGCCTGGACGGCACCGCTCACCTTCAACGCGAGCTCGTAGAAGTGCCGCTCCCAGTCGCTCGCCTGGAACCGTCCCTCGCGCGCCAGCCGCCGGAGATTCCCGTACGTGCTGACGTTGTTGAACCCGTGATCGTGGACGCCGACGTGGGTGAGATGGGACGCCATCCGCGCCATCGTGCGCGCACGGCCCAGGTCGAGGAATTCCGTGTCGCCCGTCGCATCGAACTGCAGCAGCGCCGATCCCACCTGGAAGCCCTCGGTCCATTCCGTCCATCCGCGCGCCTGGTAGCGGCCCCGCACGGTGAACACCGCCGCACCCTGCGACGGCGCCCAGCTCGCCTCGAGCGATCGGATCGTGTCGGCTGAGCGAGCGAACAGCTGCTCAATCGCGGGCAGGAGATCGCGCGGCGACCGGGGCCGATCCAGGTCGATCATCGTGCGCGATGCGTGGAGGAGACGAGGGGAATCATGAACGAAGGCGCCCCATTATAAGCGCGAGCCCGCCGACGACAGCCGGCAGCGGCGGGCTGTCTCGGCGAGCGATGGCTCGAGAGCGGTGCTTCGCGAGCCGAATTCTGATCGCCGAACTCTGCCGGGTCCCTACCGTCCGCCCTTCGTCTTCGGCTCTGTCACCGCGGCGTCAAACCGCCTCCCTATCTCGGTGAAGGCCGGCGTGGGACCCGCCCATGCCAGCTCGTCGACAGACGCGAAAAGCGACAGGTCCGTGCGAAGCGTGGCGAGCCTGCGGAAGAGCAGTGCGAGGTGGCGATCCCGCTGAAGCGTGCGGGCGAGGGTCGGCGCCGAGGCGGCGTTCACGTGCCAGTCGCTGGCATTGTCGGGGATGCGCTCGATGTGCCCGAACCGCGCCAGGACCGCCGATGTCGATTTGGCCCCCCAGCCGGGCAGGCCCGGGTATCCGTCGGCCGCGTCTCCGACGAGCGCGAGATAGTCGGGGATCGACGCCGGCGGCACCCCGAACTTCGCCACGACTCCGGCTTCGTCGTGCACCACGTTCGTTCGCCGGTTCAGCTGCACGATGCGGGTGCCGACGACCGACTGGGCGAGGTCCTTGTCAGGCGTGCAGATGAACACGCGTTCGACCCGCGGGTCGCGTCCGGCGGCCATCGCTCCCGCGGCCAGCGCATCGTCCGCCTCGAACTCGACCATCGGCCAGACCACCAGGCCGAGAGCGGCGACGGCCTCTTCGAGCAGCGCGAACTGCGACAGGAGGTCGGGATCGATCCCCTCACCGGTCTTGTAGCCGGGCCACAGACGATTCCGAAAGGACTCGATGACGTGATCGGTGGCGACCGCCACGTGCGTCGCTCCCCGGTTGATCATTCCGAGCAGGGACGTCAGCACCCCCCGCACCGCGGCGATTTCCGTGCCGTCCGGAAGCCGCGCCCGCGGAAGCGCGTGATAGTGCCGGAACAGCTCGTATGTGCCGTCGACGAGATGGACATCCACGATGCGGGCAAGCGTACCCGGGGACCGAGCGCGAAGTAAACGGTGCGTCGCGCGAGAGCCGGTCAGAGGCGTCGAAAGGCTGAAGGCGGAAGGCGGAAGGCGGAAGGTCTGACAGATCGTCAGTGAATCTCCGGCTCGGCGATTGGCGCCGTTCCCTCGAGGAAATCGAAGTCGCAGCCGCGATCCGCCTGCGTGACGTGCTGCGCGTACATGCGGCCGAACCCCCGCGGGTACTGCACCTCGCGCGGTGTCCAGCTCGCTCGGCGCGTCGCGAGTTCCTCGTCGGACACGCGGAGCGTGAGTCGCCGCCCCGGCACGTCGAGTTCGATGATGTCGCCGTCGCGTACGAAGGCGAGGGGGCCGCCCACGAAAGATTCCGGGGCCACGTGCAGCACGCAGGTGCCGTAGCTCGTCCCGCTCATCCGGGCGTCGGAGATCCGTACCATGTCGCGCACGCCCTGCGCGAGGAGCTTCTTGGGAATCGGCAGCATGCCCCACTCCGGCATTCCGGGCGCCCCGAGCGGTCCGGCGTCCTGCAACACCAGGACCGAATCCGCGGTCACGGCGAGGAGCGGGTCGTCGATGCGCGCCTCGAGGTCGTTGTAGTTGTGAAAGACCACCGCCGGGCCGGCGTGCTGGAGCAGCCGGCGCTCAGCCGCCGTGTGCTTGATCACGGCGCCGTTGGGCGCCAAATTCCCGCGCAGCACGGCGACGCCCCCTTCGGGCCCCAGTGGACGTTCACGGGTAGCGATCACCTCGTCGTTGTAGACGATCGCATCGTCCAGGTTCTCGCCGAGGGTTAGGCCGTTGACGGTCATGCAGCCTGTATGCAGGCGGTCGCGGAGGCGGTGGAGCAGCGCGCGCAACCCGCCCGCGTAGTAGAAGTCCTCCATCAGGAACTGACCCGACGGCCGGATGTTCGCGAGAAAAGGCGTGCGGCGCGACAGCGCATCGAAGCGGTCGAGGTCCAGCAGCGCGCCGGCGCGTCCCGCCATGGCGATGAGGTGGATGATCGCGTTCGTCGAGCCGCCCAGCGCCATTGCGGCGGTGACCGCGTTTTCGAAGGCGTCGGTCGTGAGGATGCTACGCGGGGTCAGGTCCTCCCATACCATGTCGACAATGCGGCGCCCGCTCGCGCTGGCCATTCGCGCGTGTGCGGAGTCGGGAGCGGGAATCGACGACGCGCCGGGGAGCGTCAGGCCCAGGGCGTCGACCGCCGCCGCCATGGTGGACGCCGTCCCCATCGTCATGCAGGTCCCGTAACTCCGGGCGATGCCGTCCTCCATCTCGCGCCACGAGCACTCGTCCAGGGTGCCGGCCCGGCGCTCTGCCCAGTATTTCCAGACGTCGCTGCCCGACCCGAGAATCTGGCCCCGCCAGTTGCCCCGGAGCATGGGGCCCGCGGGCACCAGCAGCGTCGGGAGATTGGCGCTCGTCGCCCCCATCACGAGTGCGGGCACGGTCTTGTCGCAGCCGGCCAGCAGAATGGCGCCGTCCGCGGGATACGAGCGGAGGGCTTCCTCAGCCTCCATCGCGAGCAGGTTCCGGTACAGCATCGTGCTCGGCTTCATCAGCGTTTCGCCGAGCGTCAGGACGGGAATTTCCATCGGGAACCCGCCCGCCTGCCAGATGCCGCGCTTCACCTCGTCAGCGCGGATCCGGAAGTGCGCGTGGCACGGGTTCGCGTCGCTCCACGTGTTCAGGATGGCGATGACGGGCTTCCCGCTGATGTCCTCCGCGCTGAACCCTGATTGCTTGGCGCGCGACCGGTGTCCAAACGAACGCAGGTCGTCTTTGCCGAACCAGCGGTGGCTCCGGAGGTCGGTCGGCTGCCGGCGGGGTCGATTCATGAGTCCTCCCGGCGCAGCGCGACGGCCACCGGCGCCAGCTGTTCGATCTGCGCGGCCGTCAGCATCGACACGTAAGGCGGTATCGGGCCCGAGGGAGCGATTCCGGCCAGCTCGGACGCGTGATGCAGGACCCGCGCGGGACCCCAGGCGTCCCGGAGATCTTCGAGTGGCATGAACGCCCGGCGGCACGCCTCGGCGCGCATCCAGTCCTGCCGCGCGGAGGCGGCGAACAATTCGCTGCACCGATGCGGCGCCACACAGCCGGAGCCCGTCGTCAGGCCTCCCAAGCGGAAGTCGCGCAGGTGCACCAGGGCCGGGCGCTCGCCCATGCCACTGATGACGCGCCGCCTGTCAACGCGCTCGAGCAGGCCGGACAGGTAGTCGTCGCCGCGTGGGTCGTTGCGAACGACCGCGTACTTGATCGCCACCGCGACGCCGTCGTCCACCAGCCGGCCGACAGCGTCGAGCCCCCGATCCCTGTCACTGCCGAAGCCGTCCTCCGACTTGAGATAGACGATGAGAGGGATCCCGCAGGCGTCGGCGATTTCACGCAACCCGGTTTCCATTCCCGCCGCATCGCGCGGGTCGCCGCAGGGCAGCACCATCACGCAGCGGAAGGCGTGGCGCCGGAGGAGCCGCGCCTGGTCGATCGCTCGGCCGAACGACGGGCCGACGCTCGGAATGGCCCAGCGCGGGGCTGCGAATCCGGCGAGCCATGCGACGAGCGCGTCGTACTCCTCCAGAGTGATGTGATACAGGAACGCATTGCCGCCGTACAGGTACCGCGTGATGCCCCCGGCCTGGACGTGCGCCGCGACGGCCTCCGCCGCGTCGAGATCGAGACTCCGTCTCCGATCCGCTTTTCGTGGGAGTGGAGGAACGGCGTAGACGCCGTTGATCTCGTCGACGGCGATCTGCGACGTCAACGGGCACCACCGCCGGGATAGGTCTTCGTCTTGCCGTTCCTGGTGTTCGTCACCGTGAAGCCGCCGTCCTGCCGGGCGGACACCTGGATCATGTGCGACGTCGTGTCGTCCAGGTTCGCGATGAAGTCGTCGGCCGCGTTCGCGTCCCGCCCGCCCGCCCTCGACGTGTGCAGCTGCCAGAAATCCTGCAGGCCCGGGGAGTCCCTGACAATGTGCCAGGCGGAAGGGGAGCCGCCCTTATCCGCGCCATTGTTCATGATCGCCACGCGCGGCTTCGAGGCGTGGACCAGGGCCGCCGGCCCCGACTGCTCGTTGCCGTGATGGGTCGTGAGGTACAGATCGATCGTGCCGATCAGGTTCGCGGGGCAGGCGAGGTCGTGCTCCCGGTTCCAGGTGAGATCGCCAAGATCGAGCATGCGGAACGCACCATACGCGATGACCACCCCCACCGAACGCGCGTTCTCGGACGCGTCAGCCGGCTGCGGTTTGTGCGCGGCACACAGCGGGTTCGGAAGCCCTGCCCCTGGCATCGGCGACCTGATCGTCTCGCCGTTCGAGGACACGATGGTCACCTCGAGCCCTGCAATTGGGACCACGTCGCCAGGCTTCGCCTGGAGATTCTTCCCACGCTTCCGCGCTTCGACGTACGCGGTGTATCCCGGATCCGCGCTGCTCTCGACCGTGGGGCCGTGATCGATGAACGTGCCAATCGGCACCTGTGCGGCGAGCGCCGGCACGCCGCCGACATGGTCGGTGTGATAGTGGGTGACGAGCATGTAATCGATCCGCGACACATGCGCCTGCTTCATGGCCGCCTCGATGCGACCGGCGTCGCGCCCCTCGAGGGCGGGCCACCCCGCGTCGATGAGCATCGACTGCCCCGAGGGGGACACGACGAGCGTGGCCTGTCCACCCTCCACGTCGATGATGTAGACGTCGAGAGGTCTGGGAGAGGGGCCTTGGGCGTAGGCGCCCGAAACCGTCGTCAGCAGGATGATGACCAAACGTGACAGTGTCTGCATATGTTGGCGTTTCCGAAATCAGAGCTCACACGTTGACGCACGTCTTGGCGCAGCTGGAGCTGCACCCTACGTACGGCGCATCTTTGGCGCAGCTGAAGCTGCGCCCTACGTACGGGTACTGAAGCTGCGCCCAACGTACGGGTTGAGCTGCGCAGTACTTACAAGGCGAGGTCTCAGCACCAAACGTAGCCCGGAGCTTCAGCTCCGCGGACCCTCCCGGGCTTGGAGAGTGTATCGCCTCGTCGTATGGGGCTCAAACGCCCGTGCGGGCGGCGCCAGCGGTGACGGTGGTGCGCGGCAGACGGAGCAGGCTCACTCCGACCGCCTCCAGGATCAGGACGGCCGCGAGGACGAGCAGTCCGCCGACGTACCCGCCGGTGGCGTCGCGCAACCATCCCATCATGGACGGTCCGGCCGCACCGCCCAGATTGCCGAGCGCGTTGATCAGGCCGATGCCCGCCGCCGCGCCGGTGCCGCCGAGGAACAGGGGCGGTATCGCCCAGAACACGCTCATCACGGAGCGCTGTCCCATCTGGGACAGCGTGAAGCTGTGGACGAGAAGCCAGATGTTGTGGTGCGAGGCGGCCGCCAGCAGCAGACCCACGGACGCGGTGACCGCGCAGGCCGCCACATGGAACTTGCGCTCGCCTGTCCGGTCGGAGTGGCGTCCGACCAGCAGCATCGCGACGAGCGCCGCGGTGAACGGGATGGCCGTCAGGGCACTCAACCCGAAGCCGACGGTCCCCGACGTCTGGCGAAGCATTTTCGGCAGCCACAAGAAGATGCCGTACGTGACCGAGGTGTTCAGGAAGTACACAGCGGAGAGCAGCCAGACGCGACCGCTCGCCATCGTGCGGCGGAGGGACGCGTGCCCGACGTGCGCGCGCACGGCGTGCTCCTCGTTCATCGTCCGTGTCAGCCACTCTCGGTCAGGCGCGGGCAGCCACGTGGCCTGTTCGGGGCGGTCGGTGAGTACGCGCAGCGCGAGGATCCCGAGGATCACGGCGGGGAGCCCCTCGAGGACGAAGAGCCACTGCCAGCCGTGGAGACCGAGCCGGCCGTCGAGCGCGAGCAGCGCCTCGGAAACGGGAGCCCCGACGATGATCGAGACCGGTGCGGCCATCATGAAGAGCGCCCCGGTGCGTGCCCGGTCGGCCGCCGGGATCCAGTAGGTCAGATACAGCACGAATCCGGGAAAGAAACCCGCCTCGGCGAGGCCGAGGAGCACCCTGACGGCATAGAAGGATCGGGGGCCCGTCACGAACATCATGCCCATCGACACGAAGCCCCAGCCAATCATGATCCGGGCGATCCAGCGCCGCGCGCCGACCCGTTCCAGGATCAGGTTGCTCGGCACCTCGAACAGGCAGTATCCGACGAAGAACAGGCCGGCGCCGAAGCCGTAGGCCGTGTCGCTCAGGTGCAGGTCGCGTTGCAGCGCCTGCGCCGCGAACCCGACGTTCACCCGGTCGAGGTACGCGACGACGTAACAGAGGAACGCGAAGGGTATGAGGCGTCGGACCACGCACGCGACGACCCGCTGACGAACCGCATCCGAATCCTCAGCGGTGAGCGCCGGGATCACGACACCCACGCCTTCCGAAGCAGCCGGATGAAGTTGCCGTGCGCGATCCGGGCGATATCGTCGTCGCTGTAGCCGCGCGCATCGAGGCGCTCCGGGATGATCGCCAGGTCCGCGATGGTCTGCACGTCGGCGGGGCACTGTTCGCGGCCGAAGGCCCCGTCGAGATCCGATCCGATCCCGCAATGCCGGGCATCACCCGCCAGCTGGCAGATGCGATCGACGTGATCGAGGACGGTGTCCAGCGTCACGCCCGCGCGCTCCGGCGTGGAGTGCCCCCGCACCCATCCCGGCACCAGCATCCAGGCGTCAAAGGCGACCCCGATCACGGCGTCCCTCTGGACGAGCTCGCGGATGTGGTCGTCCGAAAACTGCCGCTCGTGCGGTACGAGCGATCGGCAGTTCGAGTGGCTGGCCCACACGACGCCCGAGAAATGATCGAGCGCGTCCCGCAGGCTGTCATCACAGAGGTGCGTCACATCGAGGATGATGCCCAGGCGCTCCATCTCGCGGAGCAGCTCGTGGCCGGGCGCGCCCATCGGTCCGGACGCATTCGTACCTTGCGCGTAGACGCCGGGCCCGTAGTGCGCCGGGCCCACGGCGCGGAGGCCCTGCGCATGAGCGCGCTCGAGATGCGCGAGCGTGACGATGGAGTCCGCGCCTTCGAGGCTGAGGACGTACCCGATCGGAGCATCCGGCCCCGGTGAGCGCCAGACCTGGAGGTGTGCGTCGAGCGATTCGCCGTCGCGGATCTGCACGAGCTCGCCGCGCGCCTCCATGGACCGGTACCACGCGAGCTGCCCCTGAGTCATCGCCCATGCCTGCTCGGGGGAATGCCAGCCCTGGAGAGGATTGCCGGGCGCGACGTACCGGGCGATGAGCGTCGCCACGCACAGGCCGATGCCCCCGCGGCGCATCTCCGGCAGGGACACCGTGCCGCGGCCCCGGTCCGGCTTGTCCTGCCGGTCGCGCTCGCGCGCGCGGATCTCGTCGATCGGGCGCGAGAGATCGCGGTTCCACTCGAGCGCGTTCATGGCCAGGTCGAGATGGGCGTCGAGGATGAGCATGGTTCGACAAGCCTCCGGAGCGCGTCGGCCTCGCTCACGCGGGGAAGCTTACTCCATCGATAGTTCCCGGTTGACGACAAAGTCCGGGTCGCATACAAGGTCGCATGCAGCGTGCCCCTCTATTTCAGGCGCCCCTCGCGGCGGCGCTCGCCGTGCTCGCTCTCACGCCCGGGCTGAGTGCGCAGGAGCACACACACCCGCTTCCCGCCGGCGTGCCGCTGCAACCGCTCGCCGTGCAGGCGCGGCGGCTCGAAACAGCGCTCGCGTATCTCGGTGAGCCTCTGTCCGGCGCGGATCGTGGCGCGATCGACGACGCCGTCGCGCGTCAGGACGAGGTTGACGCTGTTGCGCGCATCCAGGCGGTGCTCGATCGCCGCGTGCTCGCGACCGTCCACGTCAACCCCGAAAGCCGCGTCAGCGTTGAGCAGGGGCTCACCCGGCCTGAGCTCGTGCAGGGTGGGGCGCGCATGTTCCTGGTCAAGGTGCTGAACGATGCGGGCGTGACCGCACCGCTCGTCGTACAGAGTCCGAATACCGGCCGCGTCTTCGTGCCGTCCCATGGCGGGGTCGGAGATCCGGAGCCGCGGATGGTCCTCACCGGCGCGCAGGTCCGCGAGCGATGGGCGGAGATGTCCATCTACACGGACCCGCCGATGCGGCCGCGGCTCTCAGGCCTCGCCGTCGAGTACGTGATCCTGCAGATTTACAGTCGCGATGTCGGTCAGCGGACCGCCTCGCTGGGCTTCAGCGTCGGCCAGGGAACCGAGGACATCGGCTTTCGCAACGACATCGACGTGCTGTTCACGATCGTCCCGTCGCACCCCGTTCGCCTGAGAGTCCTCGATGAGCACGGGAAGCCGGCCACGGCGGCGTTTCTCATCGAGGACGAGGCCAAGCGGATCTACCCGAACATCTCGAAGCGGCTGGCGCCGGACTTCTTCTTCCAGCCGCAGGTCTACCGATCGGACGGCGACACGATCAATCTTCCGGACGGCGCGTTCAAGCTGACGGTGTCCCGGGGCCCCGAATATCTCCCCGAGATCCGTCGAATCGCGCTCGCCGGGCCGCAGGAGTGGCTCTTTCGGCTCGTGCGCTGGATCGACCCGTCTCGGTACGGATGGTACCCGGGGGATCATCACATCCATGCATCCGGGTGTTCGCACTACGAAAATCCCACCGAAGGGGTGCTGCCGAAAGATATGTGGCCGCAGATCGCGGGCGAAGCGCTGAGCGTCGCGTCGGTGCTGACCTGGGGGCCGTCGTACTACTACCAGAAGCAGTTCTTCACCGGCGTGGATCATCCGCTCTCGACCCCCGCGAGGCTGATGCATTACGACCTCGAGGTGTCCGGGTTCCCGTCGAGCCACGCCGGCCACCTGGTGCTTCTCGGCCTCGAGGACCAGGACTACCCGGGCACGACGCGCATCGAGGACTGGCCGACGTGGACGATGCCGGTGCTTCGCTGGGCCCGCGCCCAGAACGCCGTCGTCGGGTTCGCGCATTCCGGATGGGGCCTGGAGGTGCGCAGCAAGGATCTCCCGAATTACGAGGTGCCGGCGTTCGACGGCATCGGCGCCAACGAATTCATCGTGGACGTGACGCATCCTGATGCCGTGGATTTCATCTCCGCGGGTGACACGCCGCATGTGTGGGAACTGAACATCTGGTACCACATCCTGAATGCCGGCTTTCGAACCCGCATCAGCGGCGAAACCGACTTTCCCTGCATCACGGACACTCGCGTGGGGCAGGCGCGGTCGTACGCCAAGGTCGATGGCGCGCTGACGTACCGCAAGTGGATTGACGCGGTCCGCGCAGGCCGCAACTACGTGTCCGACGGCAAGAGCCACCTGATGGATTTCGGCGTCGGCGGCGTGCAGGCGGGCGCAGGCGACAGCGAACTGAGACTCGACGCGCCCGGCACGGTGCAGGTGACGGTCATGGCCGCGGCCAATCTCGAGACGACGCCGGTCGAGTCAATCCGCCAGGCCCGGTACGACGTCAAACCCTATTGGGATCTGGAGCGCGCGAGGATCGGAAACACCCGCGAGGTTCCGGTCGAGATCGTCGTGAACGGCACGGTCGTCGCCACGCAGCCGCTGCTGGCCGACGGGACGATTCGGAAGCTGACATTCGACGTGGCACTGGATCGCAGCAGCTGGATTGCCGCCCGCATCCTGCCGTCGTCCCACACGAACCCGGTGTTTGCCGTGGTGGGTGGAAAGCCGATCCGCGCCTCGCGTCAGAGCGTGCAGTGGTGCCTGAATGCGGTGAACCAGTGCTGGACGCAGAAGGCCGCGAACATCAGGGCGCGCGAAATCGAGGCTGCCCGCGCGGCCTACGACCACGCGCGCGAGGTCTACCGGCAGCGTCTGGCAGAGACCGAGTGAGACGACTCAGCGCACGAACGGCAGGCCGTCCGGACTGCACTCACGCTTCGCACGCTCGATCAGTTCGAGATTGCGCTCATAGGAGGCGGTGTTGCCCCGATCACGGGGCGGGTACCGGTGCCGTGCGTACACCGGGTAGGCCTCGGTCCGGAGATGGGCGAGCATGTGATGTCCCTGCCGGGTCGCACGCTCGTGCCGCACGGCGCTGATGTCGATCGGCGCGACGACGATGCGTTCGCCGGGGCCTGGCGAGGCATCCGCGAGTATTCGGCCGTCGAAGTCCACGATCTGGCTGCCGCCAGGCCACGAGTAGGGCGGGTAGTGCCGCAGACTGGCGCCCTGGTTCGCCGCGACGACGTAGGCCGTATTCTCGAGGGCGCGGCAGCGGTTGACCGTGGTCCACCAGTTCATGGGTTCCGTCGCTCCCCACGGATCCATGTAGGCCGACACGCGGATCAGGACCTCGGCGCCGTTCGCGGCCAGCTGTCGAATCGCCTCCGGGAAGAGCCAGTCGTAGCAGATGGCGCAGCCGATGCGGCCGATGGGCGTGTCTGCAACGGGGAACAGCGGATCGACGTAGCCATCCAGCTCGTGGGGACTCGCGTGGACTTCGTACGGAATCCACGGGTTCACCTTGCGGTACTTGTAGAGGAGGCCCTCCGGTCCGATGAGACACGTGGTGTTGAAGACGACTCCCGGCCAGCGCGGGTCGGCTTCGAGCATCGATCCACTCTGGATGTAGATTCCGTGCTCGCGCGCCTTCGCGTGGAGCCGATCCGTGTGCTCGTTTGGAATCGGGACGGCGAGCTTCGCGATCAGCTCGGCGACCGTGGGGAACACCGGCGCCGCGTGGGCGAACTCGGGAAACACGACAAGCCGGACGGGCAGGAATGGCGCGCTCCCGGCGACCGCCGAATCGATCATCGACAGCATGCGGTCGGTGTTCGCCCGCATCCCGGATCGATCGACCGGGTTCGGGAGATCCGTCTGGCAGGCCGCGGCGGAATAGCGGAGCAGTGATGGGTGTTCCATGCGGCGCGGCGACCTCAGCGAGCGGCGGTATCGAGCGGTGGCAGCTCGCTGTGCACCACCCGCGTGTTGTACCGCGCCAGGTACTCCAGGTGTCGAGCGGTGCGCGGATAGTGTTCGCTCGCCGGATACGGATACCGCGTCATCGCGTGGAACGGCAGTGGCCCGGCATCGTGAGGACTCGCGGAGTTGATGTCCATCTCTTTGCTGAAGCCGTCCGCGTAGAGCAGGAACGTGCGCGTCAGGCCGGCGGCCAGCGGCGGCAGCGAGGAGGCGTCGAACGACAGCGCGATCTCATCACCCGGGCGGGACACGACGAACAGGTCGTCCGACGCGCGGAGCAGCGGCCGGACGTCTCCCTCACGCGTGTAACGTCCAGGCATCACTTTCCACGTCGAGTCGCGAGTCACGCGGTTGTAGTCGTACAGATACGGCTCGCGGCCGTCCGGAGTCGTCTCATTCGAAAAGCCCCGCCAGCGGAGATCGGCCGACGTGGGGTCGAGCCGGGTGATGCGGGTGCGCTCGCCCCCGCCCGACGTGTCGACGAGGACCTGGTCCCAGTAGATGCGCATGTTCGTCACGATCCGCACCTCCCGCGCGCCGGCGAGCCTGCCGCGGAGATCGACGACCACCGTCTGCGGGCGCCCGACCGGTATGCCGATATCGGGGACGACCACGCGCCAGCGGCCCGCCGCATCCTTCGCCTCGAGCGCAGGAGCCTTCAGCGAGAGCCCCTGCTGGAACCCCGCCATGTTGTCGCTCGAGAACGCATAGTCCGTCCACCCGGTCATCAGCAGCACGGCTCGATTCGCATCGGGTCCGAGATCGAGCGTGATCGTGTGACGCTCCGCGAATCCCCTGGGCTGGATGAGCGGGAAATCGTCAACGTAGGTCCGATCGATCGCGGACAGCCGCGCGAGCAGGTCGTGGCCGTGGTCGTCGGTCGCCGCGTCGGGCGGGTGGGCTCCACGCGACGTGGTGAGTGTGAACGGCGGAAGCGGTGCTTCTTTGAGGCCCTCGTTGGGAAACACCGCGACCCCTTCGGGATGATCGACGGCCACGAGCTGCACCTTGTCGACGAACAGCGCTTCTTCCAGCTCGTTGGTGATCCTCAGGTCGTACCGTCCGTCCCGGAGCTGCAGCTGGTCGCGTCCGATGCGGACGTACTCGTCGGGATCGGGCGCCGCATGCTCCCCGGGCGAGACCCAGTAGCCGAGCTCTCCACCTCCCATGAAGTCGGTCACGAACTGGAAGCCTGATCCGTTCCACGTGAACAGATACGGGCAGGAGGATGGCTTCCTGTTCAGTTCCGTGACGGTGACCGTTGCCATCCCCGGGCCCTGGGGGGGGGACGGGACTTCCGCCTGGACGGTGCCGGAGGGCCAGAGCACCCTGACGACGTCGGCCGCCGTCCGGGTCCCGAGCCCGAAGAGGATGTCCGCGGGGGCCGCCGCGGGAACCGCCGCCGATGATTCGAATCGCTGCCGCAGGCTGCCGGCCCGCATGTCGATCTTCGTGCCCGCCCCCGTGCGGTTGCTCTGCTGCGCCTCGAGCCGCACACGGAGCGCGTGCAGCGTGTTGCCCCCCTCGTTCCGCCAGACGCGCAAAGCGCCGGTCGAGAGGCGCAGCAGCACATCGGTGTCACCGTCGCCATCGAGATCCCCGGTCGCCGCGGCCTGTATCCCGCCGTCCGGGACCTGAAGGCTCGACCCGTCGAGGCCTGCCCGTTCCGTCATGTTCGCCCAGCGGTCGCCAAGGTTACGGAAGATCCGTGCGCCGTTCGCCCGCATCACGAGCAGATCGAGCAGGCCATCGTTGTCGTAGTCGATGAATGCGGCGGCGACCGCTGCCGCCGATTCTGACGGCGCGTCCCTGGTGACGAAGCGGCCGTGGCCGTCGCTCATGGCAAACACACCGGGAGCGTCGGGCCGCCCGAAGAAAAAGTCCGTGAACCCGTCCTTGTTGATGTCGCCTGCCGCCACGGCGCTGTACGCGGCCGCACCCGGCAGGCCGGCTTCGCCCGAGGCGTCGCGGAACGATCCGTCGCGCACGTTCTGGAACAGCACCGGCGCACCCGTCGATCGCACGAGCAGGAGATCGATGTCGCGGCGGTTGTCGAAATCGGTCGGGACGACGGCAATGCCGCCGGCATCGCCCGCGCCGACCTTCGCCTCGCTCGTGATGTCCGTGAACGTGCCGTTGCCGTTGTTCCGGAGCAGTTGAGTCCGCGGGCCCGGCGCGGCCGTGTCCTGGGCCGGTTCTCCGACGACGTAGAGATCGAGGTCGCCGTCATGGTCCACGTCCACGAAGGCGGCCGACCTCGAGCGGTGCGGGAACGGCGGAAGTCCGGAACCCGCGGCGCTCTCGAACGTGCCGTTCTCCCGCTGATGGAGCAGCCGGTTGCCGCCGGCTCCCGCGACGAACAGATCCGCCCGTCCGTCGTTGTCGTAATCCCCAGCCACCGCGATGGACACGGGGCCGTTCACCAGCGCCGGCAGTCCGGCCGCCTCCGACGCGTCGGCGAACGATCCCGCCGTGTTCCGAAACAGATGCAGTCCGTCCGTCCCGCTCTCCAGGATGTCGAGATCGCCGTCGTTGTCGATGTCCACGAGCACGACGCTGCCGCCCGGCCCGCGTCCGGGGGCTGAGGGCCCTCGAAGAGCCTCGGTCGTCACATCCGCGAAGGTGACCGCCGGCGGCGCCGCGTCGACCAGATCAGGTTCGGCCCCCGTGGAGGCGAGCGCTTCGGCGTACTGCCCCTGCTCGAGGTAAGTCTGGGAGTAGGTGCGGGCGTACGGCGTACTGCGAAGCGCTTCGAAGCGCTGCATCGCCGCGGGGCCGCCGGGATCACCCGAGCGGGTGAGCGCCATGGCGAGGCCGTATGCCGCGGTCGCGTTGTAGGGTTCGGTCGCGATCGCCTCACGCAGCAGCGTGATGGCCTGCGGGTATTGGCGCTGCTGGGTGTAGACCTGTCCCAGATTGACCTTCGTGCCGACGTCCGCGGGATCGAGCTCGAGCGCCTGCTGAAACGCACGGACCGCGTCCTCCGGACGGTCCTGCGTCCGTGCGATGAGGCCCAGGAGGTAGTGCGGGTGCGGCAGCGAGAGGCGCCCGGCCGCCGCCTCGGCTTCCGTCCGTGCCGCGTCCGGCTTGCCTCCATAGAACAGCGCGAGCGCGAGGTCGAGGCGGCCGAGCGCGAGGTCCGGGGAAACCCGGAGGGCGTCCTGAAAGGAGGCGGCCGCCGCGTCGAAGTCGTATTGTTCGAGACGCGCGACGCCGATGTTGACCGCGCGGTAGGCGGTCTCTCGGGTCGCGCCTGGCGCCTGCGGCGGGGCGAGGCTCCGGGCCAGCAGCGTCCGCGCCACCGGCCGCTGCTGCCCGCCGGCCATCCCCAGCGCGACGGTCACGAACACTGCCGCACACGTGCGTCGATCCATTAGGTACTCCGCCGGAACGGCAGGTGCGCGACGAGACCCTTGCCTTCCTCGATTGTAATCGTCTCGTCTGCCCGCACGCCGGTGACGGTCTCCTTGCGCCCGGTCGGCCAGGTCACCTCGACTGACTTGATGCCGGTCCGCGCGCCCAGACCGACGGTGACGGGCAGCTCGCTCTGCGAGCAGTAGCTCGACCCCGTCTTGACCATGCCCGACATCGAGGCGCCGGTGTCCAGGACGACCTTGATGCGCGCGCCGATGGCGTCCCGGTTCGACGTCGTCCCGACGGCTCGGATGCGGACGCTGTGGTTGCGGTTGCCGCCGTCGTTGCGCAGGAGCCGCGCCGGGCCGTTGTTCGTCATGATCAGGAGATCCAGGTCGCCGTCGTTGTCGTAATCGGCATACGCCGCGCCGCGCGCCACGACCGGCTGGCGCAGGGCGGCGCCTGCGACCGACGTGACTTCCTCGAACTTCCTGGCGCCCGTATTCCGAAACAGGTGCGCCGGCTCCGCGTAGGTCACGCGCGGCTGCACGGTACTGATGTCGTCGGCGACATGCCCGTTCGCGGCGAAGATGTCGAGTAACCCGTCCATGTCGAAGTCGAAGAAGAAACACGCGAAGGTCAAGGTGAGGAGCGACGCCTTGCCGATGGTGGACGTCGGCGCTTCGTCGATGAAGAGTCCGGTTCCCTCGTTCGAGTAGAGCGCCATCATCTCGTTCGAGAAGTTTCCGATGATGAGGCTCTGCCGTCCCGACCCGTCGTAATCAGCTGCGTCGACCCCCATGCCGGCCCGTGCGACGCCGGCTTCGTTGAACGCCACCCCCGCCGTCATGCCCACGTCCGTGAACGTGCCCTTGCCGGTGTTCTGGTACAGGCGGTTCGGCTGCGTGTCGTTCGTGACGAAGAGGTCCAGGTTCCCGTCGTTGTTGTAGTCGATGAGCGCGACGCCCAGGCTCTTGGTCGTCGGGTCGTAGAGGCCGGCCTTGCGCGTCACGTCGTCGAATGTGCCGTCTCCCCTGTTGCGGTAGAGCGTCGGGCTCTGGCCCTTGTACGATTCGGGCGTGCAGTACGACTTCGACTTGCCGTCGAGCGTGCAGTACAGATCCGACTCCGGCGCCCACTGCACGTAGTTCGCGACGAAGAGATCGAGCTTGCCGTCGCGGTCGTAGTCGAACCACGCGGCGCCGGTCGAGAAGCCGGGATCCCCCACACCCGCGCGCGCGGTCACGTCCTCGAACTTCCCGCTGCGCAGGTTGCGGAAGAGGCGATTGGGCCCGAGGCCGGTCAGATAGATATCGACCCATCCGTCGTTGTCGTAATCGGCGGCGGTCACGCCGAGGCCGTACATCTCGATCGCCAGCCCGGCCTGTTGCGTGACGTCGGTGAACGTGCCGTTTCGATTGTTGTGATAGAGCGCGGGGGTCGAGGCGGCGCCCTTCCGCCCGGGCCAGTTGCGCGAGTTCACGAACAGGATGTCCTGCCAGCCGTCGTTGTCGAAGTCGAGGAAGGCTCCGCCGGCGCCGAGCGTCTCGGGCAGGTACTTCTTCCCGGCCGCACCGCTGTTATGGCGGAAATGAATGCCCGCGGCTGACGTGACGTCCGCGAACTGCGGCGACGCCGCGGCCCCGAGCCACACATCGGTTCCGAGGGCGATGACGACGATCGCGGCTGCCACGCAGGCCAGCCGCGCCGGGCTAGTGCGCGCCCGTGTTCGCGGCTCGAGAGGCGAGAGCCGCCCGTGCGGCGGGCGCCGTGAGCTGGTGCTCGTGGATTTGTTGCCGCTCGTTGTTGTCTTCAGCATGCAATTGACGGTATGGCCCCGTGATGGACTGGGCTGATTCATCAGCCTTGAAACGTTCGTAGAGCGTCCGCTCGCGCGCGGCCCGCGCGCTGTCGCCCAGGCCCTGGTGGCAGAGCATCAGGTTGTAGTGCGCCTGCAGATCCTCGGGGTCGATCGCCAGCACCTTGTCGAATTGCGCGATCGCGTCCGTGAACTGCCGCTGCAGAAACAGCACGCGGCCGAGCTGATTGAGCACGACCCGATCGCGGGGATATTTCGCCGACGCGGTCCGAAGGTGGCTGACCGCTTCGTCGTACCGGCCGAGGCTCTTCAACGCCGTCGCCAGAAAGAAGTGCGTCTTGGCCAGCCCGGGATCGACGGTCAGCGCCGTGCGCAGGACCTCCTCGGCGCCGGTCATGTTTCCCTCCTGCACGCGCGCCCGGCCCACGTTGACCCAGCCGTCCGCGTAGCCGGGCTCCATCCGGGTGACCTTCAGAAACGTCGACTCCGCGTTCTTGATGTCGCCCTGGAGCAGCAGGCCGATGCCGTAGTCGTTCCACCGCTCACGCACGGTGGGATCCATGACGGTGGCGGGGGGCGGCAGTGCCGCGCCCGCCGGCAGCACCCGAAGCACGGTTTCGTTGTGCGCCATGACGGTGGTCGGGATGTCGGGGATCGCCTTCATCTGTCCCGACACGTGCGCGGTGTTCCCCGTGAACACCCACTTCCCGTCGTCGTGCGACGGCCCCACCGACGGGTTCGGTTGCGCCGGATCGCGAACCCCGGCGTACGCCCACTGGGTGTTCCACCACGCGAACTTGCGGTAGTTCACCTTCGCCTTCAGAAAGATGCGTTCGCCCGCGTCCCCGGGGATCTGCAGCCGGTAGTGAACGGTATCGGCGGCGCCCGGCGGGATGAGGCGGACATACGCGACCGACCGGGCGCTCCACGCGTTCCGCTTGTTGATCGGATTCCCGTGATCGTCGAGGGCCAGGCTCTTGTAGAAATGCGCCCCGGGATCCACGGGGCCGCGCCCTTCGTCCGCCGCCTCGCCGCTGTGGAGGAGCGTCCGCCCGTTCCCGTCGACGGCTTCGAGCTCCACCCACACGTCGAAGGCGTCGACGGTCCCGCCCGGGAAGAAGTGGCCGACCTTGCGGGTGCGGACGACGACGTCGACGCGGACGGAATCGCCGCGACGGACGACAGCCTCCACCTTGCCGAGCGGCGCGATCACCTCGTCCGCCGGCGCGAGGAAGTTCTGGGCCGCGCCGAAGTTCATCGACTCTTCGCCGACCGCGAACGTGCTCGCCGTCCTCGGTTCAGCGGCCGTCTGCGAACGGGTCGTGGCGGCGGGCTCCACGCGCGGCGTCCGGACCATGCCGAAGATGTCGACCGAAATCTGCCCGTCCCGGAGGAAGTCCTGCGCGGCTTTCAGCTGCACGGCGTCGTGGTTGACGAACGGCACCGCGGTATTCGCGGCCGCGAAGCGATGCGACCGGACCTTGCCGTTCCGTGCGGCAGGATCGTTCGAGTCGACCAGCGGCATGTGGCAGTCCGCGCACTTCGACGGCGTCTTCGGGTAGTAGAACGAGCGCGCCCCTTCTCCGGACACGCCCGAGGCCTGCCAGTTGTCGTAGTCGTTGAACCCGCGGAACCAGCGATAGCTGTTCACCGGCGCATCGAGATGGACCTTGTGGCAGCTCGAGCAGAATTCGGGCGTCTGATCGCGGTGGAACGGCTTGAGGAACGTGTCCCGGTGGGGCTGCGGATCGATGAAGGTGAGCCGGTCGTGCATGAACTCCAGCGCGGGGTTCGTGCTCGCCGCGAGGTTGTGCAGCGGCGGGTATTCGATTTCGAAGTCGCCCTGCCCCATCGTGCTGCGGACGTGCGTGATCGAATGACACGACGTGCAGGCGAGACCCGCCTGCGCCTCGGGGGTGTCGATCTGCTCCTTGATGGGGCGGTCGAAGCGGCCGTTGAAGAACACCGCGTGGTCGTGGCAGCCCGCGCACCACTTCGACGGCTGCGTCCCGACGACGTCCTGCATGTACTCGATGGACTTGCGGTACCACTGGTTGTTGAACGAGGAGAAGTGGTGCATCGACGACTTCCACTCGTCGTAGATTCCCTGATGACACCGGGCGCAGCTGGCGCTCGTCGTGAAGAAGTCGGCCGGAATGATCCCCTTGACGTTGGTGTCGGCTGACGACGGGAAGAACGGGCTCGTCGGTCCGCGGCCCTCCTGGGACATGCTCGTCGGCACCGTCGTCGGATTGCGGACGACATACGCGTCGCGCCAGTGCGTCGAGGCGCCGACCAGGGGTGCGACGATGGCGAGGACGACGGCCGCGGCTCCGGCCACGAGCGCGCGTTCGCGCCCTCCTCCGGCGCGCAGCCGCGCCGCGGCCGCAATCGCCAGGAGCGGGGTTCCCCCGATGAGCATCAGGGCAACATGGACCGGCAGCAGCCAGCGCCACCGTCCGGCCGCGCCCGCGACCATGATCAGGAGTCCGGCCGAGGTCCCGGCGAGCAGGAGGACAGCGCAGACCCCGGCGAGCGCCCGGAGCGCGGCGGCGCCCGCACGCATCGGTGCGAAGCGGCGGCGGACGACCTGCACCGCAAAAAATCCGGCGAGCGCCAGCCCGAGCACCATGTGCAGGACGACGTTGGCGAAGTAGAAGACCGTCGGACTGGCGAAGGCAGCCAGGTAGGCGGTGTTCAGCAGCAGAACGCCGAGCGTCCAGTACGGCACCTGCGATTTGACAGCGTGTGTCATGACGCCTGACTGAAGACCGGGCGGCGCAGCGGCGAACGGACCTGTGGCTCGCGCTGCCCGATTGGGGGCTCGGTCAGCGTAGGGTGGTTCACAGGACGGGTCAATAGCACAAATCCACTAGCGATCGGCGGCGCCGGGCCACTGGACGCCCGCGTGAGGGGGCGGTAGTATGCGAGCGCTGTGGGGATTGCGGTGAACAGGCTCCTTCCGCTGGCAGTGCTGCTGTCGTTCGTCTGTCCGCCCGGTGCCGCGGCACTCGGCGGGAGCGGATCCGCGCTGCCGCTGCTGACGAGGATCCAGGACATCCGCGCGCTGTCGCAGGACGGCGGCGCTCTCGGCTACCCGGTTCGCATCCGTGGCACCGTCACTCATTTCGATGAGGTCCAGCGCGCGACACTCGTCGTGCACGATGGCGCGTTCGGCCAGTTCGTCATGCCTCCCGCGGACGCGGCGCGCGTGGGCATCTGGGCCGATTTGAAAGTGGGGGACCTGGTCGAGATCGAAGGGCACACCGCGCGTGGCGGGTTCGCCCCGAACGTGATTCCCGCTCAGGTGCGGAGGCTGGGGCGCGCGTCCATGCCCCAGGAGCGCACGATTGCCTACTCGGCGATGCTCACGGGCCGGTACGACTGCGACTATGTCGGTCTCGTCGGGGTCGTGCAGCGCGCCTGGTTGTCGTCCGATCCCCGCTCACGGGTGATGTTCGCGGATGTGGCCATCGAAGACGGCATCGTCCGCGCGTCGTTCTGGGACTACTCGTCGCCGGCGGATTTGACGCGCTATATCGATGCGCGGGTGAAGCTGCGGGGCAACATCGGCACGCTCTTCGGCCGCACGGAGCAGTTACGCGGGGTATCGCTGTTCGCGGGGCGAATCGGCGACGTCACGGTGCTCGAACCGGCCCCCGATCCATTCTCGCTCCCGACGCGATCGATTCGGACCATCTACAACTATTCGTCCGAGGGGGAAGTCAACCGGCGCATTCGCGTTCGCGGCGTCGTGACGGCCCGGATCACCGGCACCCCGGTCGCCATGAGCGACTTCACGACTTCCTCGACTTTTCGTTACGTCGTCAACGTGGTGTATGTGAAGGATGGCACCGCGGGCCTGCGAATCGAGACGGAGCAGTCGCCGAACGTCCGGCCGGGCGATCTCGTCGAGGCGGCGGGCTTTCCCGGTGTGACGCCAGGCAGACCGATTCTCAGGAATGCCGTGCTTCGGGTCATCGGGGCTGGCATCGGACCGCCGCCGGTGGACACGGCCCTGTCCGGCAGCAACGTGCTGACGCCGGATCACGACGCCGGGATTGTCCGCATGAGCGGGCAGCTCCTCAGCGTGCTGGCCGGCACCACCGAACGCGTGCTGGTGCTCAGGTCCGGCGACACGATCTTCAATGCGGGGCTCGACATCGATCAGGCGGCCGACGGCCTCGAGCGGATTCGACCCGGCACCCTGCTATCGGTCACGGGCGTGTATTCGTACCAGGGCGGGCCACCGCCGTCGTTCCGCCTCTTCCTTCGGTCGGCCGAGGACGTGCGCGTGCTGGAGCCCGCCCACTGGTGGACGATGCGGCACACCGAGGTGATGGCCGTGATGCTGGCGCTCGTCGCCGGTATCGGCGCGTTCTGGATGCGCGCGCTCGCCAACCGGAAACGCCAGCAGTACCAGGCCGTGCTCACTGAGCGGACGCGCGTCGCGCGCGAGCTCCACGACACCGTCGAGCAGGGGCTCGCCGGGATTTCGCTGCAGCTCGAGGCCGTCGCGGGGAGCTTCCAGACGGCGCCCGAGGCGGCCCGGCAGTCGCTCGACGTGGCGCGGCAGATGCTTCGCTACAGTCTCGAGGAGACGCGGCGGTCGGTCATGGATCTGCGGTCGCAGGCGCTCGAGAGCCGTGACCTCGGGGGCGCGCTGTCGAGTCTCGCCCGGCAGATGACGCTCAACACGCGCGCCGAGGCGCACGTCCGCGTGACTGGCGCCCGCCTGCGGCCGGACGCGGCGGAGGACCATCATCTGCTGCGCATCGGGCTCGAAGCGCTGACCAACGCCCTCAAACACGCCGGCGCGTCGCGCATCGACCTCGAGCTCACATTCGGGATCGACTCGACCGATCTCGTCGTCGTCGACAACGGGCGGGGCATGGATGCCGGCGAGGGTCACCCGTCGGGTCCGCACTTCGGGTTGCAGGGGGTTCGCGAACGCGTGGACAAGCTCGGAGGCGTGCTCGAGATCGGCAGCACACCGGGCCAGGGGACGCGTGTCGCGGTGATGATTCCGGTGCGATCCGGGGTTCTGCGGGCGGCGCTTCCTGGCGGGGAGTCATGGCAGACAAGCTGAAAATCATGCTCGTGGACGATCACTACCTGGTCCGGATGGGCCTGGCGAGCATCATCGCGCTCGAACCCGACATGACGGTATGCGCGGAGGCGTCCACGGGCGAGCAGGCGCTCGGCCTCTTTCGCACGCATCGCCCCCAGGTCACGCTCATGGACCAGCGGCTGCCCGGGCTCTCGGGGTCGGACACCACGAGAGCGATCCGCCGGGAGTTCCCGGACGCACGGATCGTCGTGCTGTCGACCTACGTGTGCGATGAGGAGATTTACAAGGCGCTGGAGTTCGGGGCGATGGCCTACCTGGCGAAGTCGGTTCAACGCGAAGAGCTCATCGGGACGATCCGCAAGGCCGCGTCGGGACGGCGGCACATCACACCTGAGGTCGCGGCGCTCCTGGCGGACGGTATGTCGCGGTCGCACCTGTCGAGCCGCGAGCTCGAAGTCCTGCGCTTGCTGGTCGGAGGCAAGCGGAACCGCGAGATCGCATCCGTGCTGGAGATTACGGAAGGGACCGTCAAGCTCCATGTCAGCAGTATTCTGGGGAAGCTGGCGGTCGCGGACCGGACCGAGGCCGTGACCGTCGCGTTGCAGCGCGGCATCGTTCAGCTGGAGTCCTGACCCCGCCTGCGCCCGGTGGTCTCCCGGGGCGGTGTCAGCTCCTCCGAGTCCCGAATGCCGAACGCGGAACCTGTATGGCGAAAGACATATAGCGCGACCCTCCTTCAGCTACTTGTTTCGTAAGTTCCCACCGCCTAGTGTTTATGCGTTAGTATGTCCGGCGACGCGAATTGTCGCGGGGTGGGTGCGGTCGCGACCGATTTGTCTGTTTTCATGGTGCTGGAGATTGATTGCGTATGACTTGTGCTTCATCGTCGGTGTTGCAATCTCCGGCCGGTCGGTCCGCCGCGGTTGATCCGTCACGTTCGAGTTCAGCTTCAAGGAGACTAATGTTGCGAGGACAGTCGGACCGGGCAGCCCGCTGGGCCGCCGCGGCGCTGTGCATGCTGTTGCTGGCGAGCACAACGACGTTCGGCCAGGGCTCAACGGCCACAATTCGGGGAAACATCCAGGACCCCAGCGGCGGTGTTCTTCCGGGAGCTACCGTCACGACTACGAACACGGGCACGAAGGCCGTGCAGACCGCCGTCAGCGATGACCGCGGACAGTATCTTTTTGCCGGGCTGTTCCCAGGCACCTACGACATCAAGGTTGAACTGTCCGGGTTCAAGACCTACGAACGCAAGGGCGTCGCGATCAGCCCCAACGACAACCGCGGCATCGACGTGCGCCTCGACGTCGGCCAGCAGTCCGAAACGATTACCGTCACCGCGCAACAGGAGGTCATCCAGACCCAGACCGGTGCGCGTGAAGGCGTGTTGAGCGCCAAGCAGATCGACAACCTCTCGGTCATCGGCCGGAGCGCGCTCGAGCTCCTCCGGATTCTGCCGGGCGTCGTCAGCGAATTCAATCAAGGCGAGTCGGTGAGCTTCGGCGGCGGCGGCAGCGACACCGCGGCGTACACGGTGAACGGCATCCGCTCAACGAGCAACACCGTGACGCTTGACGGTTCCTCTCTGATAGACATCGGCTGCAACTGCGGCCTGATCGCCACCCTGAACAACGACATGGTTCAGGAAGTGAAAGTGCAGAGCTCGAATTTTGCTGCCGAGTACGGTGCGGGTGGCATGAACGTGAGCGCTGTCACCAAGTCCGGCACCTCGAAATTCCACGGTGAGGCGTACGACTATCTTCGGGATGCGCGCTTCGCGGCCAACGATCGCTCGAACACCATTGCGGGCACACCGAAGCCGAAGAGCAAGTATCAGTACCCGGGCGGCAACATCGGCGGTCCTATTTCTTTTGGCGACAGCTATACGAAGAACCGCGACAAGCTGTTCTTTTTCGCTGCGTTCGAAGGACAGCGGCAGAAGATCGACTCCGGGTCGCGCTTCAACCGGACGTTCACCGCCGCGATGCGGAATGGTGATTTCAGCGAACTCCTCGCAAATCGTGGTTCGAATTTGAACAGCGTCTCCCAGCTCAAAATCCCACAGGGGTATCCGGGGGCGGGCGATGCGGCGCCGAACAACGACATGCGGCCCTACATCTCGCCGCTCGGCAAATACCTGGCGGGCCTGTATCCGCTGCCGAATTACAGCGATCCCAAGAACGAGTTCAACTACGTGTACAGCGCGCTGGAGCCGTCGAACCGCACGGATTTCAAGAGCCGCTTCGACTGGAACATCAGTAACAGCACCAAAGCGTACGTCCGGGTCACACACGAGGGAGAGTCGAACGAGAATCCGCGGGGTGTGTGGTGGGGACCGTCAGACGTCGCGCTTCCTTCGCCAAATATTGGAGAAAACCGGGGCCGTTCGTATGCCGGCAACGTCGTGTCAGTGCTGAGCCCGTCGATGACGAACGAAGCGCTCGTGAGCTTCAGCCGTCTCACGCTCGACAATCACTTCAAGGACCCGAGCGTCATCAAGCAGGGCGCGGGAGGGGTCACGTTCAATGGGATCTTTCCGGCCGGATCCACAAGCCCTTACCTGCCGACCGACATCATTCACGGTTGGGGCGGAACCGGCCAGGTCGGCAATATGTGGGCGGCCGCCAACGATGTGTATGCCCATAACGATGCACTGCAGTTCAGCGACAAGCTGACCAAGCTCATCGGTAGTCACGGGCTGAAATTCGGGGCTTCGATCGAACGTGGTCAGAAGCAGCAGAATTTCCAGAACGAAGAGGCGGGCCGGCTGTGGTTCGGTGGCGAAAACGGCACCGGTACCGGTAACTCGGCTGCTGACATGCTCGTGGGTCGGATCGGGCAGCTGGAGCAGGGAGCCGCGGCCAAAGGCAACCCGGCGCCCGGCGAGCCATTTGGCGAATTTCGCTACTTCAACTTCGACGCCTTCGCCCAGGACGGGTGGAAGCTTCGGCGCAACGTCACGCTCGAGTACGGCGTGCGATTCGGGAACTGGACCAACAACCGGGAGATAAACGGGCTCGGCGGGTACTTCGATCCGAAGATCTACGACGCCACGAAGGGGTCGTTCCTCGATCCGGGGACGTTCCAGCGCGTCAATGGTGTGTGCTACGTGTCCACCGGTTGTGCCAAACCCGGCATCCTCCCCAACCGTTCACCCTTCGCGCTCCCGCGCGTGAACGTCGCCTGGGATATCGACGGCGAGGGCAACAACGTGGTCCGCGGCGGGTATGGACTCTTTTACAACCGCACGCAGGGCAACCTGGAGTACGACCAGACGCTGCGTCTGGCTCCCAACGCCTACCAGGTCAGTACTGATTTATGGGCCGGCTCCAACTACGGGAACGGTCTCGGTCTGACCTACGACACGGCTCACGAAGCAACTCTGGCGAACCGCATTGGAACGCTCGGAATTCATTCGCTGTCGCCGAATTCGTTCACCTTCCCAAAGACTCACAGCTTCAGCCTCTCGTTCGCTCGCCGGATTCCTGGGAACCAGGTCCTGGAGGCGAGTTACGTTGGCACCAGAGGACGCGACCTGTTGAGCAACAGCAACGGCAACATCATGCCGTTCGGCGCGCTGAATACGGGCACCTTCAACGGCATCGATCTTTCGGTGCCGGTGAACCGTGTCGCCGTGGCGAGCGAGAGCACGAATCTCGCGTCGTTCCGTAAGTTCAACGCGTTGAACAACGTGACCGTCTCCGATTTCCGGGGCCTGTCCAACTACAACTCGATGCAAGTCACACTGAGCCGCCAGACCGGACGCCGGCTCCAGTACTTTGTCGCGTACACTCTGGGCCGTACCCAGGGCACACTCGGGGGGGATTTTGCGAACATAGACCCCTATGATCCAAAACGAACCTACGGCGTGCTATCCGAAGACCGTACCCACGTGCTGAACGTGTCGTGGAACGCGTTCCTGCCCGAAGTCGCCAAGGGGCCCATGAACAACCCCGTTGGTCGAGGCCTCCTCAACGGCTGGCAGGTGTCGGGGATCTCGTCACTGGCTAGTGGTATACCGGTAAGGCTGAGCTTCGGGGGGGATGCGGCGAGCGGCGGGATTGCAGTGGCATATTACGGCACTGCCGATGTCGTCGGGCCGAGCAACAACGGGGGCAATGCTCTAGCCCCGGTGTACACCTGCGATCCGCGTGCGGGCGGCAGTAAAATCGGAGAGAAGATTCTGGACATCAATTGCATCTCGGTGCCGGAGTTCGGAAAAAACGGCGACCTGGTGCCTCCGTACAATATCCGCACGCCCACCCGGACGAACCACGACTTGACATTGTTCAAGAACTTCGCGATTAGTGGCGACCAGAAACTCCAGTTCCGTGCGGGGTTCTTCAATATCTTCAACCAGGCGTTCGCCAACACGAACGTTGGGAACGACATCAACCTGACCTTGGACACCACATGTCGCGTCCATGTGGCGAGCCTTCCGAACGGAGCCGGAGGTTTTGCCACGAACGTGTGCGATCCGACAGGCGGGTTCGACTTCAC
This sequence comes from Acidobacteriota bacterium, assembly GCA_031361295.1. Classification (GTDB taxonomy): domain Bacteria; phylum Acidobacteriota; class Vicinamibacteria; order Vicinamibacterales; family 2-12-FULL-66-21; genus JALZOC01. The sequence goes on from JANMCN010000152.1 coordinate 35,807, forward strand.
CAAGCAGACGAAGGACAACTTCGGCAAGATCAACCTCAAGCGCGGCCACCGCGTGATTGAGTTCGTACTGAAGTACTACTTCTAACGCCTCCCGCGCAGGGAAGCCAACCAACTGGCGAGGAGGAGAGCCCCGGTTCTCCTCCTCGTTCTCTTTTCTGCCATCGCTGTCGGGCCAGCCTGGCCAGCGGCGCCTCCGGTGGCGGAACCTCCTGTACAATCGAGTCTCAGCGTCCGAACTCTAATGTCCCGCTTTGCCATAGTTTTTCTGCTGCTTTTCTCGATCCCGACGCCGGGGTTCGCAGGAAGGCCCGATCGGGGCCACCGTGGTCCCGAGGGTGAGGGGCCGGGTCTGCAGCCAGGGAATCCGGATGCCCAGGCCCAGGTGGCGCAGGATTTCGAACGCCTGTTTGCCCGAGCCCTCGAGTTGCAGCAGGGGGGCGATACGCTCGGCGCGGTCGATACGTATAAAGCCGCGCTCGCCATCGTTCCCGACCGCGCGGACGCGCTGTCGAATCTCGGCGCCGCCTATGTGAAGCTGGGCCAGTACGACGACGCCGTGGCGCAGTACGAGGCCGCGCTGAAGTCGGATCCGATGAGCACACCGGTCCGGCTCAATCTCGCGCTCGCGTACTACAAGTCAGCGCGCCCTCATCTGGCAATCCCGCAGCTCCAGCGCGTCCTGGCATCGGAACCGGAGGCAAAGAACGCGTATCTGCTGCTCGCCGACTGCTACCTCCAGACCGGTCAGGACCAGGAACTGGTGGGCCTGCTGAAACCGCGCGAACAGTTGTTCGCGGACGACATCGCCTACGCGTTCCTGCTTGGCACGGCGCTGCTGCACACGGGTGACGGAACAGAGGGCCAGAAGTACGTGGACAGGATCTTTGGTGCCGGTGAATCGGCCGAGTCGCATCTGCTGATGGCCACCGCTTATCTCGGGCGGCAGGATTACCCGGCCGCGAGGACCGAGCTCCAGCGGGCTATTCAAATGAATCCCAGGCTGCCGACGGCGCATTCGCTCTACGGGCGGTCGCTGCTGGCCCTTGGCGAGCAGGCCCCGGCGGAGCGCGCCTTCAACGACGAGCTCGCGCTGAACGTCAACGATTTCGAAGCGAATCTGCAGCTGGGGAACATGCGCAAGGGGGCACAGAAGTTCCAGGAGGCCTCCACCTATCTCGAGCGCGCGACCACGATTCGACCCACAGACATGACGGCGCGCAAACTCCTGGCGAGCCTGAAGCTGCAAACCGGTCAGGTTGACGAGGCCGTACGCCTCCTCGAAGCACTCGCGGCAGAAGCACCCGACGTCGTCGAGGTGCACGTGCAGCTGGCGACTGCGTACAACCGACTGAAACGGAAGGACGACGCGCAGCGTGAGCGTCAGATCGTCAATCGGCTGAACGCGGAGACGCAGGCGAAGCAGCGCGGCACGAACCCGGCCTCGGCAGAAGTCGGGGGCGCGGGCCGATGAACGCTCGCGTCGCGACGTGCGCCTCGCTCGTGTGGGCCGCTTGCCTGGCCGGGCCTCACGGCCTCGCGTCGCAGTCTGCGCCCCCCGCGGGGACCCCACGCCCGAAGTCATCGGCTCCGCCCGCCACAGCGACGACCAGGTCCGCGCCGAAGGGTGGCGTGGCGGTCGCCGCTGAATTCGACCGCCTCGTAGAGGCTGGCGCGCAGGCTCGACAGGCCGAGCGCTGGGAGGATGCCATCGACCTGTATGCGAAGGCGGTCGCGATTAAGCCCGACTACGTCGAAGGCTACTGGTATCAGGGCACCGCGTACTACTCGCTCGACAACTTCGGCAAGGGGGCGGAAACGTTCCGCAAGGTCGTGCGCCTGGCCCCAAAGAACGGCGCCGCGTATGCCTTTCTCGGCCTCTGCGAGTTCGCGCTGAAGGATTACGATCGCTCGCTGCAGCACCTCCTGCAATCGAAGATTCTCGGCGTCGGAGACACCGCCGACCTGGGCAACGTCGCTCGGTACCACGCGGCCATTCTGATGACGCGCATCGAGCAGTTCGAGCAGGCGCTCGAGACGCTGGGGGAGTTCGCCAGCGAAGGGAACGATAATCCGCGCATCATCGAGGCCATGGGCATGGCCACAGTTCGCATGGCCATGCTGCCGACGGAGGCACCGCCAGACCGGCGCGAGATGGTCCTGATGGCCGGTCGCGCCAGTTACATGATGGCGACGCGTAACACGGCGTCGGCCGAGAAGGCGTTCGAAGCGCTGGTCGCCCGCTATCCCGAGACACCGAACGTCCACTACGCGTACGGCGTCTACCTGCTGCAGGAGCAGCCAGACAAGGCGATCGCCGAGTTCAAGCGGGAGCTCGAACTGCAGCCGGGGCACGCGTGGTCGGTCATGCAGATCGCGTTCGAGTACCTGAAACGCAGCGACGGCCAGTCGGCGCTCCCGTGGGCGCAGCAGGCAGTGGCGGCCGCGCCGAATGCCTTTCCTGCCCATAAAGCGCTGGGGCAGGCGTTGCTGGAGACGGGCGACGTCAACGGGGCGATCAAAGAACTGCAGATCGGAATCGGTTTGGCGCCAGACAGTCCGGGGCTGCACTTCACGCTGGCGCGCGCCTATCAGCGGGCCGGCCGCGCAGACGACGCGGCGCGCGAGCGCGATCTGTTCACGCAGATCGATCGCGAGTCGCGGACGACGCGAAGCGGCGCGCAATCGGTCGGCGGTCGATAGCCGACACGTTCGAAAGAGTATCCATGACACAGCGCCGATTGTTCGCCGGATCGTTGGTCCTCGTGCTCGAACTGGGGATACCCGCTTTGGCCCAGCAGGCCCCGGCCCAGCGGGCCAGCGGCACGATCAACCAGGGCGTCACCGCCGTGCTGGTGGACGTCGTCGTCCGGGACAAGCGCGGACAGCCGGTGCATGATCTTACGCAGGGGGACTTTCAGGTGCTCGAAGATGGAGTGCCGCAGACCATCGGCTCATTCTCTGCGGTCTTCGCCGGCGCCCCGCCGCGAGCCGAGCCCGCGGCTGCCGTCGCGTCGGCGCCGCCAGTTCCTGCGGTGAGCGCCCCCCCGGCCCCGGTCGTGGATACAAGTGTTCCCGTTACCGCGCTTGTGTTCGACCGGCTGAGTCCGGAAGCGCGTCGCCTCGCGGTGCAGGCCGCGCAAAATTACCTGGGGACAAAGGAGGAAGCGCCGGGCTACCTCGGGATCTTCGGGATCGATCTCGCGTTGACCCCGTATGCGCCCTTCACGCGAAGTGCGCGCCTGCTGCGCCAGGCGCTCACGAAAATGTCCAGTCGCGGGTCCGCAAGCTTCCATGGTGCCGAGCAGCAGCAACAGAAGAGCAACGCGGACCGCCAGGCCGCGTCGGCTGGACAGGCCGCTTCCGCGGCGCAGTCGGCGGGTGGACCGGGTGCTGGCGCCGCGGTGGGTGGCGCACCGGGGGAAGCGCTACTGGGCCAGATGCAGTCGAGGATGATTGAAGACTTCGAAGTCATGGAACGTGACCAGCAAGGTTACGCGACGACGAACGGCCTGTTGGCCATCATCAGCGCCCTGCGCGGGCTGCCCGGGCGAAAGAGTCTCATTCTCTTTTCTGAAGGCATCGCGATTCCGCCTGCCGTGCAAAGGCTCTTCCTCGGGGTGGTCGACGCTGCGAACCGGGCCAACGTGAGCATCTACGCGATGGACGCCGCGGGTCTTCGCGCTGAGAGTGAGCAGGCAAAGATTCGTGACCAGGTAAACCAGGCGGCCGGCGCCGGGGGCGGGACCCTCGGTGTCCGCGGAAGCGACGAGCCGCTCACGAAGGCCCTCGAGAAGAACGAAGACGTCCTCCGTCAAGATCCGCACAATGGCCTCGGCAGCCTCGCGCAGGACACCGGCGGCCTCCTGTTCGAGAACACGAATAACCTCCGCCAGGGTTTCGACAGGGTCGAAAGCGATCTGCACAACTACTACCTCGTCGGCTACACGCCGATGAACGAGACGTACGACGGCCGGTTCCGCAACATCGAGGTGAAGGTCACGCGTCCGGACGTGACGGTGGCCGCCCGGAAAGGCTACTTCGCGGTGCGTGACACAGGAGGCGCGCCTGTGAACGCCTGGGAAGCGCCGGCCCTCGGTGCGCTCGAGCAGAGGCCTGTGCCCAACGCGTTCCCTGTACGCGCTGGGGCGATGCTCTTCCCTGAGCGCGATCGTCCGGGGCTTGTCCCTGTGGTCGTCGATCTCAAGACCGCGCCGCTCACATTCCAACCGGTGGCTGACGCCAAGACCTATACCTCTGATTTCGCCGTGATTGTTCGCTTCCTCGACCCTCAAAACCATGTTGTCAAGAAATTGAGCCAGCATTACGAAGTCAGCGGACCCGTCGTGGACATCGGTCGTGCGAAGCAGGGGCAGATCATTTTTTTCAGGGAACCGGAGCTTCCCGCGGGCGTCTACACGATGGAGACGGTAGTCTATGACGCGCTGGCGGGGAAGTCGTCCGTACGCCTCGCCACAATCGAAGTGCCCGCCACCGCCCCCGGTAGGCTGCGCATGAGCAGCCTCGTCCTCGTCAAGCGCGGTGAGAAACTGCCGGAGAAAGATCGACACACTGAGAACCCGTTGCTGGTCAAGGATGTCGTGCTCTACCCGAACCTCGGTGAGCCCGTCAGCAAAGCGTCCAAGGAACTGGGGTTTTATTTTGCCGCGTATCCGGTCCAGGGCGGGCCCGCGCCGGAGTCGGCCATCGAGCTTCTGCAGGACGGCAAGCGGGTTGCGCTCTTTCCGATGCCGCTGCCGGCGGCCGACTCGACCGGACGCGTCCAGCAGACGGGACGCCTGCCGCTCGAGCAACTCGCCCCGGGCACGTACGACCTGCGGGCCGTGGTGAAGCAGGGCGCCGAGCAGGTGTTCCGCTCGACCCTGTTGAGCATCGTCGAGTAGCGATCAGCGTTGGGCCGTCAGCGACCCGCTGGCGGCGATTGGAAATCGCGAGCGGACAGGTGAGCGCTAGGGCGACCCATGATCAGGCATTCCATTGTACTCCCCGCCGTTCTGACGCTGGCTGCCCTGGCGCCATCGCGGCCCCTTGCGCAGTCCGCGAACCCTCCGCACGATCCCCAATCGTTCTCCGCCGCGACAACCGCCATCCTGGTCGATGTCGTGGTGCGCGACCGGAAGGGGCGGCCCATCACCGACCTGGCCGCTGCCGACTTCGAGGTGGCGGAGGACGGCATCTCTCAGAAAATTGACACCTTCGCGCGTGTGACGCGTGGGGGCGGCATCGGTGTGGGAGTCGCGTGGAAATCTCCCGACACGAGGATCGCGGTAGCCGCGGCCCGCACCGCCCCGCCCCTTGGGCCGGGAGCCGACATCCCTCCGGATGCGGCGACGGCCCTCGTCTTCGATCATTTGTCGTCGGAGTCACTCCGACTGGCTCAGAAAGCCACGCTCGACTACGTGGCGATGAATGGTGAATCGAGCGCGCGCGTGGGCGTTTTTGCAACGGATCCTGGCATTCGCATCCTTCAGCCATACACGACTGACCCTCGTCTCGTCAGAAGGGCCGTCGCGCACGTGATGCCCTCTGGGACCTCCGCCGAGGAGCAGAAAGCCGACCGCAGCGATGCGCTGGTCGGGCGGCGGAGAGAGCTCCAGGGCCAGGTCCAGACGGCCGTGGTCGGGGCAGTGGGGGGAAGCGGCGCCGCTCTCGCGCGAAATGCGTCGGAGCTGGGCGAACGTGAGACGGAGCTCCGCCTCATCCAGACCGAACTGAACATGATCCGGTCCTTCGACAACCTGGATCGCGATCACCAGGGCTACGACACCTCGCTGGCGCTGATGGCGGTCGTGCGATCGCTTTCGGACATCCCTGGGCGCAAAGCCATCGTGTTCTTCTCGGAAGGGCTGCCGGTCTCACCCGCGCTGGAGGCCAGGCTCGACTCCGTAATCGACGCGGCGAATCGCGCCAACGTGACCGCGTATGCGGTCGATGCGAAGGGCCTGCGTGCACAGAGTACGCTGGTGAACACGCGGAAGGAAATGCAGGCCTTCGTCGACGAGCGCTCTAACCAGATTTCGACGGGCAGCGATCGTACCGAACAGCCCCTGACAATGGCATTCGAGAGAGTCGAGAACACGCTCAGGCTCGACTCCCGGACGGGACTCGCGCGGCTGGCGGAGGAGACCGGCGGTTTCCTCGTCGAGCAGACCAACAACCTGAAATCCGCGTTCCGCAGAATCGACGAAGACAACCAGTTCCACTACCTGCTGACGTACTCGCCGACGAACACGGCGTTCGACGGGAAGTTCCGGGCTATTCACGTCACGATTCGCCGGCCCGGGACGCAGGTCTTCGCGCGCAAGGGGTACCGGGCTGTTCGCAGTCCAAGAGGCGTCGACGCCGGCGGGTACGAGGTTCCGGCCCTCGCGATGCTGGACAGCACGCCGCTTCCGAACGCCTTTCCCGTGCATGCCGCCGGATTCAGCTTTCCCGATCCGGGGCGGCCAGGACTCACGTCCATCCTCGTACACGTCGATACATCGTCGCTGCACTACCGGCTTGACGGGGAGCGGTCCACGTACTCAGGGCAGGCGGCGATCGTCGTGCGGATCCGCGACGGGCAGGGGCACGAAGTCCAGAAGCTGAGTCAGCAGTATGTGCTGTCGGGTGAGGCGAAGGATCTGGAGGCCGCGAAGCACGGCGAGATCCTGTTCTACCGGGAGCCGGTTCTGCCGGCCGGCGTCTATACGATGGAAACGATCGTGTTCGATGCCACGGCGACGCAAGGCAGCGCCCGCGTGGCCACGCTGACAGTGCCACCCGTCGAACCGATCATCGGCATGAGCAGCCTGGTCCTCGTCAACCGTATCGAGGATGTCAAGGACGCGCCTTCGCCAGAGGTGGGCATCGCGCCTCCGCTATACGTCGGCCAGACCTTGCTGTATCCGAATCTCGGCGAGACCATCAGGAAGACCGCCACCGCCGAATTGCCGTTCTACTTCACGCTCTATGGCGACCTGCAGGGCGTGAAGGTCTATGCGCAGCTGCTGCAGAACGGTCGCGCGCTGGCCGAATCTCCCGTGGCGCTGCCGGCAGCATCGGGTTCGCGCGTCCAGCACGTCGGCCGCCTGCCCGTCAGCGCGCTTCCAGCGGGCACGTACGAGCTTCGCATCAGGGTGACAGACGCCGGCCACGAAGTGTCGAGAACGGCGTACTTCACGCTCCAGGATTGACGTGCGCTCGGCGGGGCTAGAGCCCCGTGCGGCTCTCCACCTTTTTTCGTCCGTTCGTCCAAACCTCTATCCACGGGGCGGCGCGCTGCTCCATGAAGAAGTTACCGACGACGATATCCACCGTCCCGTCGCCGTCGATGTCCCCCACATCCAGAGAGGCGTGGCGTGGGACTCCCATCTCGATGGTATGGCGCACGAAGGTCCCTGGAGTGGTCTGTTCCAGCCAGACCAGTGCGGGGAGCGTCTTCTCATCCACGTCGGACCCCCCCGCGAGCAGCGCACAGGCGACGATGTCGAGATCGCCGTCGCCGTCGATATCCGCAGCCTCGGCACGGTGGACGCCTGGCATCTGCGCGATGGTGTGCTCGACGTAGGGATACGTGCCCGTATTCTCGAGCCACTGAATTCCGTGATACGGCTTCACGAGTCCATCGTCGAAAGTGTCTCCGTGCGTGAGCAGCACGTCGAGATCTCCGTCCTTGTCCAGGTCGACGAGTTGGATGCCGGATGAGCCCCAGTTCGGATGCGGCGCCCTGTAGATCACTTGTTGCTCGAATGAGAAGTCGCCTGTCCCCTTGTTGATGTAGGCAATAACGGCTTCATGCTCCTGGGCGAGCAGCGCGACGAAATCCATCCTGCCGTCGTGATTCAGGTCGACCGGAAGCACGTGTATCCCTCCTGGACGCGCGTCGATTGTGTGCTTCGTGAACACGGGCTGCGATGGATTGGTCGTCCGATTCTCCAGGACCGCGATCTCGCCGGTCTTGTGCCACCCAAAGGCCGCGACGACGAGGTCATTCCTGCCGTCGCCATTGAAGTCCCCGGCCTCGGCATCGGCGACGCGTGGCCAGCCGTCAATCCAGAACGCGCCGAACTTGCGCGCTCCTCGGCCCCTCAGCCAGATGACGGCGCCTTTGTCGTGATCTGCGGGAAAAAAGTCGCCGAGGTCGCTGACGATCAGATCCTGGATCCCGTCCTGATCGACGTCGGCCAGCGCGACGTGCGCGGGGTACGGGATGTTCGCCACAGTCGTCAGGGCGCTGCCGGGACTCGAGGGGGTTCCCGTGAAGACGACGCCCTGTCGCATGTCCGTGCCCAGAATGCCGAGCCGCCCGTTACCGTCGAGGTCGACCAGGTGCACGTTCGAGACAGCCGGAGACCCGGGCATGTCCGACATCGTCAATGTGCGCCGCGTGAACTGGACGGGAGACTCAGCGGGATCAGGCCATGGCTCGGGCGCAGGGAGGTGATCCGGGGCGCGGCTGAGGAAATACGGGAGCGCCTGCTCCATGTCCGGGGGCAGCTGGACCGCACGACTGACGGCACTCGGAGATCCCAGGGGAGGCAGGCGCTTCTCGCGAATGAACATCATCCGGACGAACTCGTCACGCCAGGCCGCCCGCGGGAAGATTTCTGGAGGCGGGAAGGCGTGGCAGACCCCGCACGTCGTGCGCGCCTGCTGTTCGTCACCCTGTTGAGGGTGAAGCTCCAGCACCGCCTCCGATGAGGTCGCAGGGTGGAGCTTCAGCTCCGCCGCCAGAACGCCTCCCCCCACCATGACGACGATGGCCCACGCTCCAGCACTCAGGCTCGCATGCCAGGCGGAACCGCCTCTCGCTCCCATGTGTCGATGCTAGCACGCCGCAATGCGCCACCCGGCACAGCCGCGCATCAGGCACGTCAGCCCGAGGATGGCTTGCCTGCCGTGTCGCGTCAGGCTGGTTCGCACATGCTGCCGTGGCGTTGCGCGCAGCATGACGTCAGTGCTCGTCCGGGAGTGGTACTATGCGCTCGCAACTGGAGGTCCGCATGGAATGCAACCGCCGCACGTTCGTCATGGCCGCTTCGGGGCTCGCCCTTGGCGCTCGCTCCGTGTTGGCCGCTCAAAGCCCGAACAACCGCATTCGCCTGGGTGTAATCGGCACGGGAGGGCGGGCCCGCGGCCTGATGGGCCATCTGAAAAAGCTCCCGGGCAACCAGATGGTGGCGCTCTGCGACGTGTATGAACCCCGCCTTCTCGAAGCCGCGGAGATTGCCGGGCCAGCTGCCAAAAAAGTGACGGATTATCGGCGCATCCTCGACGATCCCGAGATCGACGCGGTCGTGATTGGCGCGCCCGACCACTGGCACAGCACGATGACCCTCGCCGCCGTGGCGGCCGGCAAGGACGTGTACGTCGAGAAGCCGGTCTCGCACACGATCGAGGAGGGCGCGCAGCTGGTCAAGGCCGTGGCGGCGTCGACACAGGTCGTCCAGACGGGCACACAGCAGCGAAGCTGGGATCATTGGGTCCTGGGGAAGCAGATCATCGACTCCGGCCGACTGGGTCAAATCACGTTGGTCCAGGTGTACTGGTACCAGCACGCGACGGCAGGCAATTACGCGCCGGTAGCCATGGATAAGCTGGATTGGAAGCGCTGGCTGGGACCTGCGCCGGATCAACCGTTTCGGCCGGAGCGCTTTTATCAGTGGCGGCATTTCTGGGACTTCGGAGGCGGCTGCGTGACGGACTTGATGACGCACTGGATCGACGTGGTCCACTGGTACATGGACGTCGATGCGCCGCTGTCGGCGGCCGCCACCGGGCACAACTACAACATCAAGCTCTGGGAAGCCCCCGACACGGTCAACGTGACGCTCGAGTTCCCGAAGAACTTCATGGCGGTCTACTTGGGCAC
>JANMCN010000163.1:0-24603 GCA_031361295.1 Acidobacteriota bacterium
TCCAGCTTCCAGCTACCAGCTGCCGGCTGCCGGCTTCCGGCTTCCGGCTTCCGGCTTCCAAATCGTCAGACTCAGCTTCAGATTTCAGGCGGCGGCTTTCAACCTTTCAGCTTTTGAACTTCAGACTGCCGGCTCGACCGGCCCGGCTGGAAGCTGGAAGCTGGAAGCTGGAAGCTATTTTTTCCCCGTGTACGTGACCCGCCAGAGTGTGTTCGCGGCGTCGTCGGTCACGACGAGCGCGCCGTCGGCGGCGACGGCGACACCCACAGGGCGACCCCAGACCTGGCCGTCGGCGGTGACGAACCCGGTCAGAAAGTCCTCGTACACACCCGTCGGTTTGCCGTTCTCGAGCGGTGTGCGGATGATCTTGTACCCGGTTCGCAGCGCCTTGTTCCACGATCCGTGCGACGCCGAGAAGATGCTGTCCCGGTGCTCGGCCGGGAACTGCTGTCCGCTGTAGAACACCATCTCGAGCGATCCGCTGTGCGGCTGCAGGAGTACGTCCGGCACTTTCACGGACGCCTTCAATTCGGGGTGCTTGCCCGCATGGCGCGGATCCTGGTTGCCGCCGATGTAGTACCACGGCCAGCCGTAGAAGCCCCCGTCCTCGACGTGGGTGATGTAGTCGGGCACGAGATTGTCGCCGAGGTTGTCGCGCTCGTTCACCGACACCCAGAGCTGCCCCGTCTTCGGATGAATCGCCAGGCCGACGGCGTTGCGAATGCCCCTCGCGTAGACGCGGCGCCCGGTCCCGTCGGGATTGAACTCCAGGATGGCGGCGCGATCCTTCTCCTCCGGAGTCGTGTCGGGATCGTCCACGTTCGACCGGGACCCCACGCCGACATACATCTTCTGCCCGTCGCTGGTGAACGCGACATCACGGGTCGAGTGGCCGCCCCCGGGGAACTGGCCGGTCACCAGCACTTCCTGCGGGCCGCGCGCCTTCAGGTCGCCTGCCTGGTAGGGAAACCGGACGATGGAATCCGTGTTGCCGATGTAGACATATTGCGGATTGGGGCCCAGCGGGTAGAAGGCGATGCCGAAGGGCCGGTTGAGCCCCGCGGCAAACACTTCGACCTCTTGCGCCTTGCCGGACGGATCGACGCCCCTCAGGACGCGCACCCGGTTCCGGCCGGTCTCGGCGACGAAAAGATCCCCGTTGGGCGCGGCACGGATGAGGCGGGGCCCTTCGAGCTCGCTCGAGTAGAGCGACACGGAATAGCCCGGCAGCGTCTGCGGCATCGCGCCCTCGGGCCTCGGGACGACCTTGGGCCCGTTGTTCGCCGCCTCGGTCGCAAACGGGGCAGGCAGATCGGCGGGCGTGATGTGATGGGTCACGCCAGGTTTTTCGGTGCGATAGTCGGAGAACGGCGGCGTCGCCGGCGGCGCCGCCGTCTGGTCGGCGCCCACGCCGTACGCCGCGACGACCGCGGCAAGCGGCAGGCCGGTGAGAAGAGCGGCGATCGTATGGGAGCGGGAAATTGTCGGTTTGAACATGTCACATCATCCTATGGGAACGCCGCGGAGCAAGAGATTTCAGCGCGCCGGCTTCAACTCGTCACGCATGTAATCGCGGATGATCTGGTCGAATGACGACACGCCGGGGAAGCCGAGCGACGTCGCCCGTGAGGTATCCCACTCGGCGGGCCAGCTCGCGACCATCCGGGCGATCCGCGGGTCGCGCTCCCACCGGACCCGCTCCGCCGCCTGCCGCCCCGCGACACGCTCGAGCGCCGACACCATTTCGCCGGCGCTGACCGACAGCCCCGGCAGATTGACCGCCCGACTCGCGCCGAACAGCGCCGGCGCGAGCTCGTGGCCGGCGATGAGGCACTCGACGACGGCGGATGGCGACAGCACCCACAGGCGGGCGTCCGGGGCCACCGGGCATATGGCCTCCTGCCCGTTGAGGGGCTCACGGACGAGACCGCTCGCGAACGACGAGGCCGCGGCATTCGGCCGTCCCGGCCGCACGGTAATCGTCGGCAGCCGCATGACGCGGCCGTCGATGAAGCCTCGCCGGGTGTAGTCCCCGATCAAGAGCTCCGCCATCGCCTTCTGCGTCCCGTATGACGTCTGCGGATTGAGCGCCGTGCTGTCGAGCACCGTCCGCGGCATGTCACCGCCATACACCGCCACAGAACTCGTGAACACGACGCGAGGCTGCGTGGCGCATGCCCGGCAGACGTCGAGGAGCCCACGGGTGGCGTCGAGATTGATGCGCATCCCGAGGTCGAAATCCGTCTCCGCCATGCCGCTGACGACCGCGGCCAGGTGGAACACGGAGGTCGTGTCCGGACCGATGACGGAGGCGAGAAACGCGGGATCGCTGATGTCTCCGGTGAGCGGCACGATCCGCGGATCCGCCGACGACGCCGGCGTCACGACGTCGACGAGCGCAATGCGGCCAACGGGTGCCTCCGATCCGTCCCGGGTGCGGAGCGTTCCGCGCGAGAGCAGCCGGTCAGCAAGACGCCGCCCGAGGAAACCGGCGCCGCCGGTAATGACGATGTGCATGGGGGAGATTTCAGTAGTCGCCAGTTTCCAGTTTCCAGTCGCCAGTTTCCAGTCACCAGTTGCCAGTCTGCTGCACGACCTGGATACTGGATACTGGAGACTCCATCCCTACGCGTATAACGTCAGGCCTCCATCGACGCGCAGCACCTGGCCGTGGATCATGCCCGCGGCCGGCGTGCACAGGAAGGCCACCGCGTTCGCCTGGTCGCGCGGGGCGGCGTAGCGCATCAGGGTGCCGTCCTCCACGAGCATCGCGGGATCGAGGACGCGCGTGTTGCGAAAGCGCGCGGTCGCCGTCGGGCCTGGGCTGACGCAGTTCACCCGCACGTGATGCTCGCGCATTTCGTAGGCGAGGCACCGGGTGAAATGCACGATGGCGGCCTTGATCGTCGAGTAGGCGACCTCGGGCGACGTGCCGAAGTGACCCGCGGCGGACGCGATGTTGACGACAGTCCCGCTCCGCCGCGCGACCATCGCGGGTACGACGGCCTGGCACATCAGCATCGTCCCGATCAGATTGCGATCGAGCAGCGCGCGCACGTCCTCCATCGAAATGTTGAGCGCGTTGTTCGGGTTTGGTTTCCCGCCTTGCGCGCCGATATCACCTCCCGCGGCGTTCACGAGAATGGAGACAGGCCCGATTTTCGACTCGACCTCCCCGACCATCGTCCTGACGCGGTGCTCGTCGGCGATGTTGCCGATCACCGCGCACGTGCGCGACCCGTGCCGCGCCAGGTCGGCCTCGGATGCGGCCAGGTCCGGGAACTCGCCGTACTGCGCCGGCGCCGTCTCGCTCTGATCGTGGATGGCGACCGCCGCGCCCAGCTCCGCGAGCCGCAGCGCAATGGCGTGTCCCAGCCCGCGGCCCGAACCGGTCACGAGGGCCACCTGCCCGGCCAGTGAAAACTCTTTGTCGTCCATTCCGCTCCACCCCTGTCGATACGTCTCTGTGTGCCTGCGTGGCGTGTGTATCCACGACCCGGCGTCACGCCCTCTCGAGCGGGCGGCCCTACATGAAGCCCATGGCGCGCAGGTTCTCGACGCTCCGGCGCACCTGGCCCATCTCGTACGCGACCACCTCGTCGCGCGGCGCCCCACGTTCCCACGGAGTCCGCGGGTCTGCATTCTCATCCAGACGGTTGCGGCGCAGGCGCGCCAGCGCCGTCCCCAGCTCGCGCGCGCTGCGCGGCGGGTACCCGTTCCACCAGTCCGGCGTGAACAGGCGGATGTGCCGCGACTCGAGCGCGCCAGGTTCGATCGACGCGGTCAGCGAGGGCGCGTGGGCCTCGAGAACGCCCGCGATCTCGCCGAAGGGCACGCAGCCGTCCCCGATGGCGCAGCGCACGAGCCGGTACCCCTCGTCAGTCGGTTGTGCGACGTAGTCCTTGAGGTGGACGTGGCGGATCCGCGGCCCGGCGCGGCGCGCAAATTCAACCGGATCCTCGCCGACGGAGAATGGATTGCCCGTGTCGAAGACGATGCCGACGTGAGTCCCGGCGTCGTTCGAGATTTCCAGCAGCTCTTCGCTCCCGAAGTCCTGGTGGTCCTCGACGGCGATCGCCAGGCCGGCGTCCCGCGCCCGGGCCGCCTCGCGGCGCAGCGTTGCCCGCCCATGCGCGACCATCTCTGCCCACCGCGCACCCCAGGCCGCCCGGCCGCCTTCGAGCACCGGCGTCAGGTGCAGCCGGATCAGACCCGCACCGATCGCGGCCGTGCGGCGGACGGCGTCCGCAAGCGTCTCCCCGTCGCGCTGCGCGAGCCAGTAGCTGCAGATCACCGTCTCGCCGGCAAGATCGTCGCGCGCCCGACCCAGCTCGTCGTCCGTCATGGCGGTCAGCCACCGTCCGTCGAGCTCGATGCACCTGGCGCCAAGCTCCCGCGCCATCGCCACGAACCCGGCCATCCCGAGCGGCCGATCGTTCACGCGCGCCGTACCCGCGCCCTGCATGCCCAGCGTATACGCCAGGCCGTAAGGATTCAGCCCGACCCTGAACATCTCGTCAGGCGCCCGGTTGTGCGCGTCGGCGCGGGCCCGTGGCGCCCGTCACCGGGGCACCAGCTGGTAGCTCACGAAGGCCAGGTACTGGCCGCTGGGCGACCACGACGACACGTTGATCGTACCCTGGCCCCCGAACAGCTTGGCGAGCACGTCCACCTGGCGGGTGTTCAGGTCCATCACGCGGAGCATCACGTCTTTGTTCTCGGGATGATCGCCGGCGCCCTTCTCGTACGTGAGGAACACCAGCGACTGCCCGTTCGGGGAGACATGAGGGAACCAGTTCTCCAGCGTGTCGCTCGTGACCTGCTCCTGCTGCGACCCGTCGGCCTTCATACGCCAGACCTGCATCGTCCCGCTGCGTTCCGAGTTGAAGTAGATGTACTGACCATCCGGCGAGTATTCCGGACCGTCGTCTTTGCCGTCGGCCGTGGTGAGCCGCTGCTCCTGGCCGCCTTCGACAGGCATGGTGTACACGTCGAAGTTCCCCTTCCGCTCCGCGCAGTACGCCAGCGTCCGAGCGTCCGGCGACCACCCGTGGAAGTAGGACGGACCCTGTTCGGTCACGCGGCGGGGCGTGCCGCCGCCAGCGGGCACGACATACACCAGTGATGGACGGCGCCCGTCAATCGTCTGCGACTGATCGCTGATCGCCCACAGCTTCCCGTCGCGGCTGATCCCATGATCGTTGTTGATTCGGGTCAGGCCGCCGAGGTCGACGGGCTCGGGCACTCGGAGCCTCGCCGGATTGGGTTTGGTACCCGGAGGCTCTGCCTGCACCTTGTAGAGGCGCCCGCCGGTGTTGAAATAGAGCGTGTTCGTGTCGTCCGGAAACCAGTTCGGGGCCTCGATTCGGCCGGTCTGGGTGACGACGTAGGCGACGCGGCGATCCTTCGACTTGAGATTGATCGTTTCGAGCGTGTTGATGAGCGCGGACTCACCGGTCACGGGCGGCGGTACGCCGAGCTCGACGTTCGAGAACGTCGCGGTCTCGATCCGCCCGGTGTTGTGGGCGGACACGCCAAGGCCCACGTAAAACTCTCCGGAGAGCTCGATTTTCGCGGAACCCCCGGCCGGGTGCAGCGCTTCCCCCGCGGCCCCAATCGACATGGTCACGTATTGTCCGCGCTTCTCGATACGCAGCCGCTTCGGGCCAACCTCGTTCGATTGCACTTCGTGCGTGACGGCGCCCCTGGCGTCGCGCCACTGCAGCGACGTGAGCCCGTCGCCGTGTGCGGCGGCGTCCGCATAGACCGAGCCCGAATCGAGGCTCTGCCGGATGATCACGGCCGCCTTCCGGTGAGGATCCGGCGTGCCGGTCGACGGCTGCGTGCCGACGAACTCGATCGACGCCTCCAGCGACACGTCGCCAGACACCCTGGTCCAGACGTAGTGGAAATGATCCGCCGCGGCCCACATGTTCTCCCCGCCGCCGGCGATCGTATAGACCTTCGCGACGGGGTCGAATCGCGAGGAGCCGGGGCCAATCGCGGACGGGGTGCCGATGTCGGTGCTCCCGGAGAAGATGCCGACTGCGTCGGGGCCGGCGGCGCGCAGGACGACGGGAAGAGGAGCACCGATCCACACGACCGCCGCAACCGTGAACGCGCCAAGCCGTGTGATCATCGTGCGCTCCCTCGCCGACCGCGTCCGAATGATGAGACCGGCCAGGTCTCTAGCTTCCGCCGGCATACATGACGAATGCGAACAGCGTGTCACCACTGGCGACGAGCAGGTACTGCCGTCCATCCAGCATGTACGTCTGCGGCGGATTGGTGACGGATCCGATCCGGGAATGCCATAGCGGCTTGCCCGTCAGGGCATCGTGCGCGACAATGCTGCCGCCGCCGTCGCCCGCGAACACGAGCCTCCCGGCCGTCGCGAGCACGCCGCCACCGCCGCCCGACCCGCCTTCGTAGGCATGGCGCCAGGCCGCCTTGCCCGTCTTGTAGTCGATGGCCGTGAGAAAGCTCCCGCCGGATCCCACGCGTGATTCCAGCTTGCCCCCGAGGCCCATCGATCCGCGCGGATCGGTATCCAGCAGGTAGAAGATCGAGTACGTGTTGTTCTCGGAGACGTAGAACAACCCCGTGTCGGGAGAGAACGCGGGCGGCTCCCAGTTCACCGTCCCGCCGGCGGACGGCGACACGATCGATCCGCCGACCGAGGGATCCTTTTCGGGATTGCGCCGCGGCCTCCCCTGGGCATCCAGTTCCTTCACCCAGTTCGTCGTCGATCCGTACCTGCTCGTGAGGATGTGCTCGCCCGTCACGCGATCGACCACGAAGAAGTAGCCGTTCCGGGCGGCGGTCATGGCGAGCTTGCGGATCCGGCCGTTGACCCGCGCGTCCACCAGGACGGGTGTCTGCGCGGAGTCCCAGTCGTGCATGTCGTGGGGGGCGGTCTGGTAATACCACGCCATCTTGCCCGTCTCGACATTGACCGCGATGAGGCAGCCCGTGAACAGGTTATCCCCTTCCCCGCGCCCGAGCGTGTACGCGGGCGTCGGATTGCCCGTGCCGAAGATGTAGAGATGCGTTTCAGGATCGTAGGCGCCGGGCAGCCACGGCTGGGCGCCACCATGGCGGGCGGCGTCGAGGCTCGGCCAGGTGTCCACGCCCGGATCGCCCGGATTCATCGGCACGGTGTACAGCTTCCACTGCAGCTCCCCGGTTTCGGGGTCGAACGACTGCAGGAACCCCGGCATGTCCAGATCGTTGCCGGTGCCGACGATGACGTGGTTGTCGACGACGATCGGCGCCATGGTCGAGAAGTACTGCTGGCTGAAATCGGAGATGACCTTGTGCCATCGCTCCTTGCCGGTCGCCGCCTCGAGCGACACGAGGTAGTTGTCGGGCGTTTCCATGTACAGATAGTCGTGCCACATGCCGAAACCGCGGGTCGCGATGTGGGTCCCGCCTCGCGTCTTCCAGAAGTAGTGCCAGATCTCCCGTCCGTCGCGGGCGTCGATCGCCCAGCCGTTGTCGGGTGCGGTCAGGTAGATCGTGCCGTCCACTTCGAGCGCGGACGCCTTGATGGTGACGCCCCCGCCGGTGTCGAAATCACCCGTCCCCTCGCCGCCGATGACGAGCGGCGCGCCGCCGCTGCCGCGGTTGCCGCCGCCGAATCCGCCCGTCGCCGCCGCGGATCCGGCCGCGAGCTTGGACGTCCAGGCGAGCGTGAGGTTCATCACGTTCTTCTGGTCGATCTGCGCCAGCGCGCTGTAGCGCTTGCCCGAATAGTCGCCGCTGTAGGTCACCCACGAGTCGGCCAGCGGCTTGAGGAGTTCGGCCGGGGCGAGGCCGCGCCCCTGCGCCAGGAGCAGAACCGGGGCGCATGCGAGCGACAGCGTCAGCAGGGATTTTTTCAGCGTCATTTGAGTGTGGCCAGGTAGGCGGTCACGTTCCGCATGTCCTTGTCGGTCAGGGTGGCAAGCATCGCCTTGTGCGGCTCGAGCGGGTCTTTGATCGCCACGATCGTGCGATCGACGTCGCGCCGGATCGTGCGCTGGCGTCCGTCCGGCTGCCTGATCGTGATGAGAAAATTGTCCATGCGTACGATCGGCCCTTCTATTTTTTCGCCGGATGGGAGGGTGATCGCGGCCGTCGGCGTTCTGGGATCCGCCGCGCCCGCGCCGCCACGACCGCGCCGACCGCGGCCTCCCCCGCCATCGGCCCAACCCGTGACCCAGAGGTTCTGCAGTTCCTTCCCTTCGGGGTTCGCGGTCGCGATCCCCTTCAGGTCACCCGTGGGCGAATGGCACGACCCGCATTTCGCGGCGAAATAGCCCTGGCCTGCCGTCGCGTCGCCGACGATTGGGTTGGGCGGGGGCGCATCGCCTTCGGGAGGCGCGCCCTGCCCTCTCGCCAGGCTCAGGACGCTGTGGATGTACTCGGCCACGGCCTTCACGTCGTCGTCCTGCAGCGGAAGCGCCGGCATGCCTCGCTCCTTGCGCTCGCCATGGACGATGGGAAGGATGAGCTCCCCTTGCTGATCCATCAGGACGACCGGCGATCGAAGCAGGTTGGGGCCGCCCATGCCGCCGCCGCGGAGATCCGCTCCGTGGCAGGCGCTGCAGTTGATCGTGTAGAGCCCTTTGCCCCGCTCGATCAACGCGGGATCCCCGGGCGGCCGCTGCTGCGCCGGGAAGACGGCCTGTTCGCGGCCCCCGCCCCGACCGTCGCCGCGTCCGCCGCGCCCCGCTCCGGCGGGCACGGGCGACGAGGGTGCTGCGGCGCCGGCGGGCGGCGCCTGTGGCGTGTTCTGTGCTGCGGCGTGAATCCCCGCGACCGTGACCGCCGCAAGCGCCGACGCGGCGAGCAATGTGTGCATCTGCATCTGAACCTCGAGACACGCTGGCCGGAGCCCGCGTCGCGGCGCGGCTGTCCCGGAACCGGCAGTCTATGTGAATCGTGAGCCCGCGGGCGCCGAAGGGCCGGGGCGATCCGCCGGGAACGCGGCCTGATCGCCGGACAGTCGCCGCAGCCTGAGCCGCCTCACTCTAACTGGCGTGCATCGTACGCTGAGTATTTTGCCGAGTGGCCAGTCGAGTCAACTGTCTTCGGCGACCGGGACGACGGGAGTTCCCGGTTCCGCGCTCACGCGAGGTACTTGGCGAAGTGCGCCTTCATCCGGCGGGCCATCTCGTCGCTGAGCACGTGGCCGGCGTCCGGTTCGATGTAATGCGAAAATCTGTCCTCCGCGCCTTTCGACGCGTACGCCTGCCGGATCACCTCGACCGCCTTCTTGACCTCCTCGATCGGGCTGCCGGTATCTTTCTCCCCGAAGTTGAGGTGAAGCGCGCGCGGGGCGATGAAGGCGGCGACATCAGGCGTGTCTCCGACTTCACGCCAGCCGGGAATGTAGTTCGGGAAGCAGTGGATCAGGTCCGTACGCTCCATGGCGGCGTACGTGGGCAGGCAGCAATTCGCGACGAGCGCCTTGAGGCGCGGTTCCCACGGCCCCACGAGCCACGTATGCGTGGAGCCCATGGAGTGCCCGTAGCAGCCGAGCCGGGCCGCGTCGACTTCGGGACGGCTCGCCACGTAATCGACCGCGCGCCGCATGTCGTTGATGTTCTTCCACGCAAGGCTTCTGCCGTCGACGACCTGCATCGCGAACAGATAGTGTTCGAGATTGCGTCCGTCGAGGGCGCCCCGCTTGTTTCGTTCGCCGAATCCCGCCGCGTCGGGGCAGATGACGACGTCGCCGTCGCGCGCGAGCGCGACGCCGGTGTGGTGCATCGCCGCGCCCTCGAGGCCCGCCGGCTCCGCCTTGCCGATCGGGTAGGCCCCGTTGTGCTGATGCCATACGCAAATCCCCGGGGCGCGCCGCTCGGCGGTCACACCGTCCGGCACCAGGAGATACGCCGCGATCCGTTCGCCTGGTTCGACGAGATAGGTGATGCGCTCGAGCCGGTACCCGTCGTTCTGCGTCGTGTGCTCGACCACCGGTGTCAGCGGCCCCTGGTCGGGCCACGGCCCACCCAGACAGGCGAGCAGCTTTTCCTGGGACGCCCCCTCCGGGTCCCTGCCCTTCCGCACACTCACCTCCTGCCGCGCGGGACTCGGCCAGAGGGCGGCCGCCACGGGAGCACTCGCCGCGGTATTCAGAAACTGCCGGCGCGACACCTCCGGTGCCTGGACAACTGGCCGTTTGCGCATTCGCTGCCTCCTTCGAGGTGGTCCCCTTTGTGCCGCCGAGCGGCACGGGCTCCGACGCGGGGCGGGTGTCGTGAAGCGCAGTCGCCGTACCGGGTCTGCGCGGCAACAATATATTCCGCCATGCGGATCCGATCGAACAATTCGCTTACCGATGGGCTCGCACTGGCACGGGATTCGGGATTCCGGGACGGCGGACACCCTGTACGCAGCGCGCCGCTTCAGCTGCGCGTTGACGATTTGACGCCACGCGGGGCTACAGCCCCGCGCCACGTACCCGCGCGTTTGACGTTGGATCCCGGCGCCCGTTCACCGCGGCACGGCGGTCCCTGTGCTCGCCCCGCCGGCGTGCAATCGCCGGAAGACGCCGAAGAGCATCTGGGTGTGTGCGTAAAGTCGCGTCTCGGGGAGATTGGACGGGGTGATCCGAAGCCCGGTCCGCGATTCGGCCCAGCTCTGCACAACGATGTGATCCGGCATCGCGTTCCAGGTGCCGAAGGTCTGCGCCGTCAACTCGGTGATGTCCCCGATATCGTGCGCGTAGAGCGCGTCCGCATCGCCATCGTACCCGGTGAGGATGATGCCGAAAGGAATCTGCCGGGAGCCCGCGAACGTCTGGAGCCGCTTCAGGTCGCGCTTGAAGGCGTCGGGGCCTGACAGGTGCCAGTCCACGTCCATGTGCAGGAACGCGGGCTTTGCGCCGCGCGAGGTGAGCCGTGCCACGATGGCCTCAATCGCGTCCGCGTCCGAGTAGGGGTACGCCTCGATCAACCCGATCGCCACCGCCGGACGGGCCGCGTGTACACCAGCCACGTACGTGGCGACACGGTCTGCCGTCGGCTCGAGCGCCGGGCCGCCGCACACCCGCGCACGGCCCGCAACGAACGGCTCGTCCATGGCCAGGTACGCGACGCTCCCGCCGCCACGCTCGATCGCTTCGACAGCCGCGACCGACGCGGCAATCGACTCGCGCATGCCACTGCCGTCCGCCGTGCAATAGAACTCCTTCACGGCGCCGACCTCGATGGCGATCTGTTTTCGCCACTGCGCCAGCCGGCGGAACGCCTGCGCGCGAACGAGCGCGTCGTAGGTGTTCGGCCCCACAATCGGCGGCGCGGGTGTCTGGGTGTGCTGCTGATAGAACTTGAAGACGGAGGTGACCTCACGCGCGCGTGACCACTCCTCGGGGTGCTCGAACAGCCGGCTGTAGTCTGCAGTGCCGGGGCCAGGGGTGAACCAGAACTGGTGCGATGGCGTGTGCTGCCCGGCGAGAGGCATCGCCCCGGCCCAGCTGAGCATCGACGCCACCGACAGACCGACGAGAACCCTTCGGACAGCCACCGCCCAGTATAGGAAGACACTCCGGCCGACTTCAACCATCCTCGAACTTCGGGCGTGGGTCAGTCTGAGATCGCGGCCAACAGCAGCCCGGCGAGCGTCCACCCGCGACAAATGACGCGCAAGAGCCCCGGATGACGACCCGGATTGAGATGCCGATCCAACATGCAACTGATCCCCGTCCAACGTTCCGACCGCTGGACACGCTAGGCGGCCGTTCCGATCCATGCGCGCAGCGTCTTCAAGTCGTCCCTGTAATGACGGAGGTGTTCGGCCGGCGTCGTGCCAATCTCGTATTCATGGTGCTGACACAGCGGCCCCGTGAATTCGGATTGCGCGAGCGTCTCGAAAAAAGTGCGGCTGACCATGCCCTCTCCGAGTGCACACCAGACCGGTTCCCATCCCCTGGGCTGCTTCTCCCATCGGAAGTCCTTCACATACACCACGCTGTACCGCGGCTCCGCCAGGCGGGCCTGTATGGGCCACGACAAGCCTCCTTCGAGGGTGGCGTGCCCGATGTCGAATGCGATGCCCATGTCCGCCGCCGGCAGCGGCCGCAACGCCTCGAACGCGTCCCACACCGGCGCGCCGAAGTAGTTGCGCCCGGAATGGTTCTGCACCCCGCCCTGGATGCCGAGCGCGTGGTTCAACTGCGCGAGATCCCGGAGACGCGCGCTGAACTCCTGGAGTTGGTCCGGAATGGACCGTTCTGCGGCGTAGTACATCGGCCCGAGGCGGTACTTCCGGATCCCGAGCCGCGCCGCGGTCCGAAGAATACGCTCGGCCGACGCGTTCACGCTCGTGATATCCGTCGTGATCATCGAGACCTCCCGTCCGCGCTTGGTCAGCGCCGCCACCATCTTCGGAAGGTCCTCTTCGACGCGCTCCGGATCGATGTGCGTCGCCGTCTTGCGTACGGGGCATTCGATGCCGTCCCAGCCGACGTCAGCCACGAGGTCTGCGGTGTCGTCGTAGTTCAGGTGCGTGAAGGGTTTGCTGAAGGCGATGATTTTCCATCGCGCGGCCGGAGCCGCTTCGCCCATCGAGGCGCGCATCGCCGCCGCGACGCCCGCTCCGAGTGTCGCGGTCTGCAGGAAATCCCGCCGGCTGAGCCTTGCTGTCGTCATCACCATCACCCCTTCGCGTCAGTCAGATGCCCATGCGCGGCGGGACGGCCCCAAGTCCCGGCCCCGTCAACTGCCCCGTGTTCATCACTCCGTCGTGAATGGTGAACAGCCCGGGAAACCCCGGCTCCCACGCCTTGTTGGCGGCCGGCACGAACTGCCGCGCATTGGCCTCGATCCCCGCATTGCCCGGGACCCGGGCGGCGATGCCGGCCGAGTGGACGAGCGAGGCCCCCGGACACGTCAGATCCTGGACGCAGAGGAACATGCCGAATTTCTGCGCCGCCGCCGCCATGAGCATGGCCTGGCTCTGTCCCTTGCACGCCTTGAGTGCGACACCCGTGTAGCCCATCTCGCGTGCGAGCAGCAGCGCGTCCAGATCCGTGAGCGATTCGTCGATGACGACCGGGCGCACGCGGGCCGCGTCGTGCATCACATTGCCGCGGTCCTGTCGCAGGTCGCGGGCGGTGGGCTGCTCGATGTACAGAATCCGGTCGAATCCGGCAGGGATGGCCCCCCGGACCCGGCGCAGGAACTCGAGCAGGTACGCCACGTTGGGACAGCCTTCGTTGAAGTCGAGCGAATACTTCCAGTCGCCCGCGCGGCGCACCGACTGGGCGCGCGTCACGACGCGATCGATGCGGACGACGCGATCGAAGTCCGCCTCGAGATCGCCGCCGTTCAACTTGATCTTGAACCGGATCAGCCCGTCGCGCGCGATCCACTCCTCAAGGGTGTTCGGCAGTCCATCGTCGATTCGGACGCGGACGTCCGCCGCCTCGAGCGCGTCGCCCGCCCCCACGGAATGGAACACCGGCATGCGCGCCTGAGGCGCGGAGGGAACGTAGCGATCCAGGTATTCGCCGGCGAAGCGCGGGCCGAGATCGTGCGACAGATCGCGCGTCATGAAATGCGGCCCGTACGTGTCGTAGCAGCTCACGCCGAAGGCCTTGCCGTACGCATCGTGAATCGCGGCATCGAAGGCGCTCGCGACGACGAGCGTGCACAGTTTCGGGATCGGGACCGGCAGCTGCCGCTCGGCGGACAGCATCTCCGCGGCGCGCAGGTACTGAGGCTCGAGCGACCGGAAGAGATCGATCGGATGTCCGTGCTCCTCGCACGAGGCCGTGACCGCGCGCAGCTCCCCCGCCAGCGCCCGCATCGCTCCGATCCCCTCGTCCTGCGGGGCGGCGGGATATGCCCAGGCGTTCCCCAGGGTCATCGAGCCGAAACCCCAGGACTCGATCCCCCCGGCCGTGCGCACGCGGCACGTGACGTTGAGCAGCGTCACGCGGTCGACCGATCGCCCGCCGAACTGGTAGGGCGTCCGGTAGACGTACTCCTCGAACTCGTGCGCCGTCTCGACGACCCGGATGTCCGTGGGCCGCGACATCACGAGCGACGGCGCGCGGCGGCGCGCGCAGCCCGCGAGCGCGAGCACCGGAGCGACGCCGGCAAGGGTGAGCAACGCCCGGCGCGAGAGCCCTCCGTCGCGGGATCCTGACACGGCGCGGATTATAGCGCGCGGCCCACCGCCCGACCGCGGCACGCCCGCGACTGAGCTGCCCGCTGCTGCCACGCGCGGCCCCGACGGGTCGATGGGATACGCTGTGGGTCGTAACCGGAGGTGGTGATGCGTGCAACGCGATCGTTCGTGCTCGTTCTTGCGGTGTTTGTCGTGCAAGCCCTCGCGGCACAGGGCCCGGCGGCCCGTCCGCTGCGGATTATTGCGTTCGGTGCCCATCCCGACGATGCGGAGCTGAAGTTCGCCGGAACCGCGGCGCTCTTCGCGGCGGCCGGCGCGAAG
The DNA here is from genome assembly GCA_031361295.1 of Acidobacteriota bacterium. Taxonomy (GTDB): domain Bacteria; phylum Acidobacteriota; class Vicinamibacteria; order Vicinamibacterales; family 2-12-FULL-66-21; genus JALZOC01. Next base: position 14,443 of record JANMCN010000163.1, read on the forward strand.
GTCAAGCTGGTCGCGCTGACCAACGGCGATGTCGGACACTTCTCGCAGGCTGGTGGCCCGCTCGCCCAGCGCCGCAAGGCGGAGGTCGAGGCCTGCCACGCGAAGCTCGGCGTCGAGACCGAAGTGCTCGACATCCACGACGGTGAGCTGATGCCCGACCTCGAGACGCGGAAGAAGGTCGCCAACCTCATTCGCGACTGGCAGGCCGACATCGTCCTGTCGCATCGCCCCTGGGACTACCATCCGGATCATCGGGCGGTCGGGAAGCTCGCAGAGGACGCGGCCGTCGTCGTGGCGGCGCCGTACTTTGCGCCGTATACGAAGCCGACGCGGGGGAATCCGATCTTCCTGTTCTACTCGGACAACTTCAAGAAGCCGTACCCGTTCGATCCCATCCTGGCCGTCGGGTTCGACGAGGCGGCCCAGAAGAAGTGGGATTGCATAGCCGATCTGCCCTCGCAGTTCGGTGACGCCGATTCATGGCAGGCCCGATATGGCCGCAACGTGCCCACCGAGGAGGCCGCGCGGAAGGCGTATCTCATCGAAGGCGTCAAGCAGCGGAACGCGGACGTGGCGAATCAGTACCGCAGCCTGCTCGTGCAGCTCTACGGAGAGCAGAAAGGGCGGAGCATCAAGTACGCGGAGGCGTTCGAGCTGAATCAGTATGGAAGCGCCGCCACCGCGGACGACCTGAAAAAGCTGTTCCCGACCTTCCAGTGAGCGGACGACCAGGGAAGGCGCTGATTGGCCGCGTGATATTTTCGACGTCGTACCCGTTCCGAGACTGCCCACGATGCGCATTGCGCTGGCCCAGCTGAACCCCACGAGCGGCGACGTCGAGGGGAACACCACACGGATTCTCGCCGCGCTCGAATCGGCCGCGGCCCAGGGCGCGGACCTGTTCGTCACGCCCGAGATGGCCGTGCCGGGCTACTGCATCGGCGACCTCGTGGAGGACGCCGGCTTCCTCGCCGCGAACGAGCGCGCGATGCTGCGCGTCGCGGCGGCCGCCCGCGATCTGACGGCGGTCGTCGGCTTCATCGACGTCGATGCGCACGCGCGCAACGACAGCGGGGGGATCCGGAAGTACAACGCGGCCGCCGTCGTCCGCAACGGCGTCGTCCTCCAGCGGGCGCACAAGACGCTGCTCCCGAGCTACCGCTACTTCGACGACAAGCGGTTCTTCTCGCCGGCCGAGGCGCGTGTGCCGGTCGGGATCACGCTGCGGGCTGGAGGAACCGTCCAGCTCGGCATCTCCATCTGCGAAGACCTCTGGGACGAGTATTACCCCATCAAGCCGGTCGCGGAACTCTCCGCCGCGGGTGCCGACGTCCTCATCAATATCAACGCGTCCCCGTTCTGCCCGGGCAAGCGCCAGGAGCGGGACGCCGTCATCCGCGCGCACATCCGGGACACGGGAAAGCCGCTGGTGTACGTCAATACCGCCGGCGCCGCCGACAACGGCAAGAACATCATCCCCTTTGACGGCGAAAGCCTCGTCTACGACGCGAACGGGCGGCTTCTGGCCCTCGGCCGGCAGTTCGCCGAGGAACTGCTCATCGTCAATCTCGACCCGGGCCAGGGCGATGACCGCCGGGAGGCCGTCGCGCTGCCGCCGGTGGACAGGGATCGGGAAATGTACGACGCGCTCGTGATGGCGCTTCGCGACTATATGCAGAAGACCGGGTTCACGCGCGCCGCGGTGGCGTTGTCGGGCGGCATCGATTCGGCGCTGGCGCTCGCGATCGCCGTGGACGCGCTGGGCCCCGGGAAGGTCACGGCCTGCAACATGCCGTCCCGCTTCAACACCGAGGCGACCCGGTCGATCGCCGAGCGCGTGGCGACGGCGCTCGGCGTCGCCTACACCGTGATCCCGATCCAGGCCCTCGACGAGCACGTCCGCGAGGTCTTCGAGCGGAACGCCCATCCGATTGCGCAGGGGTTCACACGCGAGAACCTCCACGCGCGCATCCGCGGCCTCCTGATGATGGCCGAGTCGAACGACACGGGCGCACTGCTCATTTCGTGCGGCAACGAGACCGAAATCGCGCTCGGGTACGCGACGCTCTACGGCGACATGTGCGGCGGCGTGTCGCTCATCGGCGACCTGTCGAAGCTGGACGTGTACAGGCTCGCCCGCCACGCGAACTCCCGTCACGGGGCGGAGATGATTCCAGAAGAGACGTTCCACCTGAAGCCGTCCGCCGAACTGTCGGCCGACCAGTTCGACCCGTTCGACTACTACGTCGTGGCCCCGATTGTCGGGGAACTGGTGGAGCGGCGGAGAAGCCCGGCCGATCTCGTCGGACTGTTCAATCGGCGCGAACTGGATGCGTCCAGGTTCGTCACCGACCCCGAGGGCAGGACGGTCTACGACAAGCACACCACGGCAACGTTTCGTGACGTCGTCTACGACGCGTTCCGTCGCATCCGGCGGTCCGTCTACAAGCGCCTGCAGGGGCCCCCGATTGTCGTCGTCACCGAGCGCGCGTTCGGCTTCGACCTGAGGGAAACGATCATCAACGGATGGGAGGGCTGATGCCCTCGGGCGAACGCAAGGTGGTCGTGCGTGACCTGCACAAGCACTACGGCGACGTGCACGCGGCACGGGGCGTCAGCTTCGAGATCCTGGACGGCGAGATTTTCGGCCTGCTCGGGCCGAACGGGTCGGGCAAGACGACGACGCTCGAGTGCATCATCGGGCTGCGCGAGCCCGACGGCGGCGCAATCGAAGTGTGCGGCCTCGACGCGCGCCGTCATCCCCAGGACGTGAAACAGAAGATCGGGGCGGCGCTGCAGACGACGTCGCTGCAGGACAAGATCACGCCGCGCGAGGCGCTCACACTCTTCGGGTCGTTCTACCGGCGGAAGTCGGCGGCCGGGGACATGCTCGAACGTTTCGCGCTGGGTCCGAAGGCGGACGCGCCGTTCGACACGCTGTCGGGCGGACAGCGCCAGCGTCTTGCGCTCGCGCTCGCCTTCGTCAACCGGCCGGAGCTCGTATTCCTCGACGAACCCACGACGGGGCTCGACCCGCAATCACGCAGGGACCTGCACGCCGAAGTCGTGCGGATGAAGCAGGACGGCCACACCGTCCTGCTGACCACGCATTACATCGAGGAAGCCGAACACCTGTGCGATCGCATCGGCGTCATCGACCACGGCCGGATCATCGCCACAGGCACGCCGCGGGAGCTCATCGCCCGATCGACCGCCCGCCAGTCGGTGTCGCTGGCGACGACGCCGGCGCTGCGCGCGGAGGACGTGGCGCCCGTCACCGGTGTCGAGGACGTCGTGTGGGAAGGGGATCGCGTGCGGTTCACGACGGCGGAAGCCACCCGAACCGTCGCCTCCCTGATGACCGTCATCGAAGCGCGCGGCGTCTCGATCACCGAGCTTCAGGTGCGCAAGGCGACGCTCGAGGACGTCTTCATCGAGCTGACGGGCAGCGCCCTCCGGGACTGAGAAGCCATGGACGCACTGCTGCAACAGACCGCGATCAGCCTCCGCCTCCACTACCGGAACAAGATGGCGCTGCTATACAGCTATCTGTTCCCGCTCGTCTTTCTCCTCGCCTTCTACGTACTGTATCGCGACGAAAGCCTGGTGCTGGCGCGTCACATGGGTGAACTGCTGACGGTGGGGATTCTGGGCGGCGCGTGCTTCGGCCTGCCGACCACGATGGTCAGCGAACGCGAGCGAGGGGTCTGGCGGCGGTACCGCCTCGCGCCGGTTTCGACCGCCGGGCTCGTCACGAGCACCGTCGTGGCGCGCTACACGATCCTGGTCAGCGCCGGGCTGCTGCAGCTCGCAGCCGCGCTGGCGCTCGGCATGCCGTTTCCGAGGCACCCGGCGCAACTCCTTGCGGCATTTACGTTCGTCTCCTTCGCGTTCATCGGGCTCGGCCTCGTGATGGCGATGATGGCCGACAACGTCCCGGCCGTCCAGGCGCTCGGGCAGTGCATCTTCCTGCCGATGCTGATCATCGGCGGCATTGCCGTCCCGCTCGCGAGCCTCCCCGACTGGGCGCAGCACGTGTCGGCATTCTTTCCAGGCCGGTATGCGGTGCAGGCCGTCCAGGCGTGCGTGATTGGGGCGGGACTGGCGTCCGTGCGGTTCGATCTGCTCGCGCTCACCATCATCGGCGCCGCGGGGTGCGTGGCCGGCGCGATGATGTTCCGCTGGGACGCGCAGCAGCGCTTCGCCGCCGGCGGGCACACGGGATGGATCCTGGTTCCGCTGGCCGCGTGGGTGACCGTCGGCGCGCTGGCTGAATTGAGCCATCGGGCCGGCACGACGGCGTCCGATCGGACGCTCGCGCGTGACGCCCGGGCGGACAGATCGCTGCCTGCCGCCACGGGCCAGCCCGCACCGACCGCCCGACCGCCTGCGGCGGTTCCGAGGGAGATTCTACCCATGACGCCGACGGCGCCGCCATCGGAGACACCGCGCGCCTCTCCGTCGTTGCGATCTCCGGCGGCCCCGTCCGGCGACACGGCGCCGCGGCCACAGGCGCCGTCGGGCGGTGTCCGTCTGCAGCCCGATGGCCGCGGGACCGCGCCGGCTCGGGGGGACGAACCCGTCGGACAAGGAAGGGCCGCCGGGGCGGAGCCCGCGCCTCGCCCCGCCCCACCGCCGGCGGTGCCGCAGCCGATAGCCGCGACGTGGCAGCGCGTGGCGCGATCGGATATCGACCGCGACCTGACGTTCGAACGGCTTCCGTCCGACCAGGGCATCGTCGCGCCCATCGCACCGGCTGACGAAGAACCGCCCCCTGACGTCATCCAGCAGCTCGATGCCATCACCGCCGCGCTGCCGCACTGGCCGCCGGCGAGAGTGCCCGACGCGGTTCAGCGCGCGCGCAACATGCTCTACGTGGCGGCGGTTCCCGACGTCCTCCAGACGGAGCTCGAGCGTTTCGCCCCGGCGGTCGTGTTCGAACAGCTCCAGCACGACATCCCCAAGGACGATTTGATCAAGGTGCTGTACTGGATCGCGGTGCACCCGATGGACGGCGACGACACCGCGATCGAGCAGCTTCCCGCGCTCGGATTCGAGAGCCGCGCGGTGGACGTCGAGCAGACCCGCGAACGGGTCGCCCTGTATGCGGTGAAGCTGCTCGGGCGCCTCCTGGGCGCGATTCGCGCCCGCTGACGCATGGCATGTCGAAGACCCAATCAGAGGATTGAACCATGAACGATCTGGACGCAGAACGATATCCCGTCGGGCGGATCCCGCGGAACACGACGCCACTCGACCCACTCGCGCGAGCGTCCCTCATCGCCGTGCTGGCGCAGGCCCCCGCGACGCTGCGGGCGCTGGTGGACGGCCTCACCGACCGCCAGCTCGACACTCCCTATCGCCAGGGGGGCTGGACAATCCGCCAGGTGATCCACCATGTGCCCGACAGCCACATGAATGCGTATGTGCGGATGAAGCTCGCTGCGACGGAGACGGCCCCGGCGATCAAGACGTACAACGAGGCGCTCTGGGCCGAACTGCCTGAAGCGCGCACGGCGCCGATCGGGATGTCTCTGGATCTCCTGGATGCGCTGCACCGGCGGTGGACGGCGTTCCTGTCAGCCCTGCCCGAGACGGAGTTTCAGAAGACGTTCGCGCACGCCGACTGGGGGCTCGTCACGATCGACGAAGCGCTGGGCATGTACGCGTGGCATTGCCGCCACCATACCGCCCATGTGAAGCTCGGCCTTCAGCGCGCACGCTGAACCGCCGAAAGACCGGGACACGAACCTTGACGGACTCCTCGACCTGAGGGGCGCGTCGCGCAGCCCGCTCAACGAACCCGCACGAAATCGATGAAGCCGCGTTCAGGCTCGGTGCTGACGAGGCGCACCCTGAGCCGGTCGCCCACGTCGAGGCCTTCGGCTCCCCGTTCCAGCTTGCCTTCGACCGGCGGCCGTTCGAGCCGTACCCAGGTGCCTTTGGCCGACGCGCCCGTCACGACGGCGTTGAACTCCTCGCCGATCCGGTTCGACATCCACAGCGCCGCCGCGGCCTTCCGGACCAGCCGCTCGACCTTGTTCGCCGCATCCTCCTGCCTGGTGGAGTGCTCGGCCAGCGCGGTCAGCTCGGCCAGCGTGTACGGCGCCGGACGCAAGTCGATCGCGGCCTTGAGCATGCGCTGCGTGACGAGATCCGGAAAGCGCCGGTTGGGCGCCGTGGAGTGCGTGTAGTTCGACACCGCGAGCGCAAAATGCCGCGACGACTGATCCGCGGGTCCTTCGGCGACGTACTCGCCACGTCCCAGGAGCTTGATGACGCTCAGCGAGAGGTCGCCGAAATCGGCCGGGGCCGCGGCTCGACGGGCCCGCAGGAACGCCTCGAGCGCATGCGCGTCGGGCTCGGGCGGCAGCGTGACGCCGTGCTGCTGCGCCAGATCCACGATCCGTGGCCAACGCTCGGGGGATCGAACCACGCGCCTCAGCGACGGGAAGCCATGGGACGACAGAAACCTCGCGGTCACCCCGTTGGCGGCCACCATGAAGTTCTCGATCAGATCCCGCGCGCGGTTCGGCTCCTCGGTGCGCAGCTCCGTCACCATCCCGTCGGCGAGCACCGGCTTCATCTCGCTTCGATCGAATTCGAGCGCACCCTCCTGCTGCCTCCGCGTCCGCAGGAGGCCGGCGAGGCGATCCTGAAGGCGGACCTGCTCCTCCAGCCCGGGTACGGCCTCGAGCGCCTGCGGCATCGGCCCCGAGTGCTCCAGCCAGGCCCCGACGCCGTCGTACGTGAGCTTCGCGTGGTTGCGCACGAGCGCGCGGTACACGTCCGAGGCCGCGACGGCGCCGTCGTCGCCGATGGTCATGTCGACGACGATCGCGGCACGATCCTGGTCGGCGTTGAGCGACGTCAGGTCCGTCGACAGCTGCGGCGGGAGCATCGCGAAAATCCGCGCCGGCGTGTAGACCGACGTCGTATTCGCCCGGGCATGCGCGTCGAGGGCGGACCCCTTGACCACCAGCGCGTCGACATCCGCAATCGCGATCAGCACCCGCGTGACCCCGTTGCTGACGCACACTTCGAGCTGATCGAGGTCGCGGGAGTCGTCGTTGTCGATTGACGACCACGTGAGCCCGCGCAGATCGCGCAGCCCCGCGTTGGATGCGCGCGGCAGGTGCGCCAGTTCGGCGTCCGCCGCGGCCGGCCAGTCCGGCTCGAGTCCGTATTGAACCATCGCCCGCCGTGCGATGCTCTGCAGTACTGCGCTGTGCTCCTGGGCCATCGCTCAATGATATCCGCTCGTTCCGAAGCGAGGGCATCCGGCCTCGTAGCATCTCGCCTCGTCGCGCAGAGCTTCAGCTCCGCGTCTGCCGCGCAACGGCGGATTGATGCCGATCCTCCGCGTCTCCCGCGCTAGAACGACAGACTGATGCCGATATCGATCTTGCGCGCATTCTGGGCGCTGGTCGCCCGGCCGAAGAGCGGAGACGAGCGCGTGCCGGTGAACCCGGTGTAGTTCACGTGATTGGTGAGGTTCTGGCCGCTGACGTTGATCCCGATCCGATATCGCGGGGGAGCGGGCCCGCCAGTTTGCACGCTCGCCTGCCCGTTGACGATCGTGATGCCGGTGATGCCGCCGGGGGGCGCCACGGTGCGTTTGCCAATCGGGATCGCATAGGACAGGAACGAGTTGAGGTTCAGCTGGCCCGGGGCCCAGAGGGTGTTGCGTCCCACGCCTGCGGGGCGGTCGTTGAAGACGAGGTCCCCGTTGTCGTCCCTCCCGGTGGTGATCGTGTACGGCGTGCCGGTCGCCGCGAACAGGTTGACGTTCACGTTCAGGTTCTTGAGGACCCCGGTGTTGACGCCGAGGTTCAGCCGATGATGACGCACTTCGCCGGGGATCTCACCCCATTCCCCCGCGGGACTCCCGCTCGCCGGAAGACTGAACGCCCCGTCGGTGTTGTTCTCGGATCGCCCGGCCGTGTAGTTGACGGTGAAGGACGTGCGCTTCCAGTTGATGCGGGGGGCATTCGGCGCGTTCAGCGCAGGCGACGGCGCGGCGAGCGCGATGGAGGCGTTCGCCGACAGCGTGTGCTGCCGGGAGGCCGCGTCCGCCACGACCTCCACGACGTTGACGAAGGACGGATCCGGCCGTACCCCGCTGATCGGCGCGTTGAGATTGTGCCCCCGAAGCAGCCCCGAGCCTCGCGTGTTCGCATACATCAGCCCGAGCCGCACCCGAGGCGAGAGGGTCTCGTCGACACCGATGCTCGCGCGCGTGTTGCGCACCATCGGCAGCCCCGCGGTGAGCAGGTACCGGTTCGTCGAGGTCAGACTCCCGTCGTCGCCCGGATCGGGGAACGCGGGATTCGCGATGTTCAGTTCGCGCTGGCGGGATCCGTCCACGCGGAGGCTCTGCTCATACGTATTCGCGTTGAGCCAGTCAGAGAACACGCCGAGGCTCGCCCGGAGTGACGTCTTGCCGTTCTTGAACGGCGCCCACGTGACGCCGAAGCGCGGGCCGACGTTGCGGTAGTCGCTGAGATGCGTCTGCACCTCGTACCGCACGCCCGGGCTGAGCGTCAGCCCCTTGCGCACCCGGATGTCATCCTGGATGTAGACGCCCGACTGGACGTTCTGATAGGCGATGTGTGGATCGCCGATCCGTTTGATGAAGCTTCGCGGCTGGCCTGCCTGGAGCGCCTCGGGCGTATCGAAATAGTAGGTGCCGAGATAGTTCGATGAATCGTCGGACCGATAGGAACCGCCGTCGACGCTGACGCCCATCCGGACCGACTGGATTCCGCGCACGTAGTCGAGATCCGACTGGAGGTTGAACACGGTGGACTCGCGCCCGCCTCGGAGCTGCGCGCCGCCGGTCGTCAGGAAGTCGGTCCGATAGGTGACGGCTTCGACCAGCGACGACGAGCCCGAGCTGGCGCGCCCGACCTGCAGCCGCGTGTTCGTGAAGAACCGTCGGCCAAGGGGACCGGCTTCCTGGATCCGCGCGTAGAGGCCGGTGTTTTCCGTGGAGTACGCACGCTCCGCTTCGTCGGACCCGCCGATGCCGAGGTTGTGGCTCGTGAAGCGGTTGCGGTTCACGCTGATCCGGAGCGTCTGGTCACGCGTGATGGCGTAATCGAAGAGGCCGTATCCGAAGAGGCTGTCGTTCGGCCGGCGGCCCAGCAGCCGGGCGACCGTGCCGGTCCCGGGGACGAACACGTAGCTGCTCGGGGTGTCGTACGCCGTCTGCGTGTTGATCGACACGGAGAACGAGCTTTTCTGCTTGATCAGCGACCCCGCGGCGAACAGGCCGTAGTTCTGCATCCGTTCGGGGCCCTTGCCGGGCGCGAACGCATTGCGCGCGCTCATCGAGCCGTCGCGGAGGCGAACGTTGACCCCGCCCCGCAGCGCGCCCACGCCGGGCTGGGTGATGATGTCGATGAAGAGCAGCCCCGCGGAGTGGTTCTCGGCCGCGAACTGGTCGCGCGTGATGTGAATCGACTTGATCGCCGACTTCGGCGGCAGGCGTCCCCCCTCGAAGCTGTCCACCCGGATCGTCGCGTTCCCGCCCGCGATGTCCTGGAGCTGCTGGGCCATCTCGTCGGGATCATCGGAGAGCGCGTCGATCTGCTCGCGCGTCATCGCGGAGCCGAAGGTGAAGCGCCGATCCGCCGCCGCCTCGGCCGCGTCGCGTTTCACGGTCACCGAATCCTGGAATCCCTCGATCGCGAGCACGGCGACGTGCTTGTTGTCTCCCGACTTGACCGGCACGTCCTTGAGGAGACGCGTCTGGAAGCCGGGGAATTCCGCCTGGATGGTGTATTTGCCTGGCGCCAGGCCGGTGATCACGGCGATGCCCTTGTCGTTGGTCGTGGCCGGCGCGATCGGTACGCCCGCCGCCGGACTCGGCGTCACCGTGACCTTGGCGTTCACGATCACGGACTGGGTCTGGTCGACGACCGTGACCGTGACGCGTGCATCTTTCTGGGCCTGAGCCTTCCCGGAGCCGGGCGCGGCCGGGGTCATCGCCAGAAGGGCGACCAGTCCTGCAGCAATCATCGTGGCGTCCTTATTGAGGTTTGCGAACTTCGAACTTCTTCGGGTCGATCTTCGCGTTGACCTTGAAGCGATCGAACGTGGTCTCCTCGACGGTGTCGGCGCCCGTGGCCCGGCGCAGCCGGAAGGGGAACTGCATCC
>JANMCN010000173.1:0-14198 GCA_031361295.1 Acidobacteriota bacterium
CGGGGCGGCTCCCACCACCCGGCGGCCGGGCCCCCGCCTTTTGCCCGCTCCCCGCCCGGTGGTTCAACCGGGCGCCCCCACCCACCGGTTGCGCCCGGGCTGTCCTTTGCGGGGTCCCCCCCGGGGGCCCGCCCCCACCACCCCACGCCGGTGAGCCATGGCTTCGAGCGTCACGAGCGAGCTCCCTTCGTAGAGCGTCGGGTGCACGAACAGGTCTGCCGCTTCGTACCACGCGTGCAGCTCAGGATCGGACAACCGACCCGTCAGGATGACGCGATCGCGGAGCCCAGCGGCCCCAATGGCGCCTTCCAGCCTGCGGCGGAACGGTCCGTCGCCGACGAGCACCCAGCGCCAGCGCCCGTCGGCGACCCGCCCGGCATGATCGCGCAGCACCGCCAGCGCCGCGACGAGCTCGTGGAATCCCTTGTTCGCCTCGATCCGTCCCACACTCAAGAGAACCGCGTCCTCGTCGGAGATCCCCTTCCGCCGGCGAATCGACGCGCCGTCGGCCGCCGCCGCCAGTCCGTCGACCGTTCGGAGGTCGAGTGCATTCGGAATCACGCACACACGGTCATCGGGCACGTTCAGGTGCGCGCGGACGATCGGAGCCAGGCTGCGGTCGGTCGCGATGACGCAGTCCGCGGCGCGGGCACACGTGATCACGGCGCGCCGGAGCGGCAGATACGCGGCGCGTTTCGCCCTGGCGCGCGCGGGATCCGATCCCCCGAACTCCTCCAGCCCCTGGGGATTGAGCACGAGCGGCACCGTGCCCCGCGATCTCCGGCGTGCGAATCCCAGCACGCTCGCTCCGAACCCGTGCACGACGTCCACGGCGCCGGCCGCCGCCAGGTTCCAGGCGACCCGGCCCGCGCGCTCCCCGAACAGCGGGTAGGCAGTGCTGCGATCGAGGATCGTGGTGCCGCGGCGGCCCGCCAGCGGGAACGTGCGATAGGGCACGAACCGGACCGCAATCCCGGGACCGATCGCAGCCGACAGCGCATCCGCGGCGGCCGGCCGGGTGATGAGCGTGACGTCGAGGCCCGCGCCCGCAAGGTGCCGGACGAGATCGTAGACGCTTCGTTCGAGCCCGCCCAGCCCGTGCAGCGGATACACGGCCCTCGAGACCACGGCCACCCGCAAACGGCCGGTCACCGGCGTCCACCGATGAGCTCGACGTAAAGCGCTTCGACGCGGGCCACCACGGCCGGCGCATCGAACCGCTCGGCCGCATGAACCCGTGCCGCACTCGACAATCGCGCACGCAGCGCGCCGTCCGCTTGAAGCCGGCGCACATCGTCCGCCAGTTCGTCAGGCGTGTCCGACAGCAGGCCCGTCTGTTCGTGACGGACGATGTCGGCCGTGCCGCCCGTGTTCATCGCGGCAATGGGGACGCCCAGCGCGCTGGCTTCGATGAGCACGCGGCTCAGGGACTCGGGGCCTCGCGATGGAAAGATGAGCAGCGATGCATGCGCCATCCACGCCGCCGCGGCCGCGCGATCGATCCAGCCGATCATGCGCACATCCCGATCCGAGCGAGCCGCGGCGGCCGCAATCGCGCGGTGCTCGGGCCCCGTGCCGGCGATCACGAGCGGCCACTCGAGCCCCGCGCGTTCGATGACCGGCACCAGGTGCTGGGTTCCCTTGTTCGGCGCGAGCTTGCCCACATAGAGCGCGTACGGCCCCGGCATCGGGGCAGCCGAACCGCGGCCGGCCGCCGTCAACGAGGCCACATCGACCGGATTGGGAATGATCTCCAGCCTCGTGTCCCGGATCTCCGGCGCGCGCATGCGAAGGTCTGACGCGATCGTCCCGCTGACGGCCACAATCGCATCCGCCCCGGCGAGTCCCGCGCGCTTCCGGCCGAGATTCGCCCGCATGTAAGGGATCATCGGCAGCGCGGCCGGCCAGAGCGCCCCGGCGTGCGGGCGTAGACACTGCGTCATCATGCGCGCCGAACAGCCAGGGCAGAGCGTGGCGTTGTCCGTGGTGTGAATCAGATCGGACCAGTAACAGACGGGCCAGTAGTCCCGGATCGTGCAGACGACCGGCACCGACGTGCGGTGCGCCGCGGCGATCGCCGGCAGGCACGTGAGAACGTGCTGGCCGTGCACCAGGTCGACGTGCTCCCGCGCCGCCAGCTGCGCGAGGAAATCCGCCAGACGCGGATACAGCCGTTCGTTCTTGAAGTAATTGCGGACGTAGGGCACGGGAGGGGCCGCCGCGCCGAACTCCAGGACCTGGAACTCGTCGAACGTCCGCTCCCCGACTCCGGGTGCCGTGCCCGGCCTGGGCTGGACGACGGTCACACGGTGACCCCTGGCGCGCAGGCCTCGCGCGAGCTCATACGCGCTCCATCCGCTGCCGCCGCAGACAGGTGGGAACGCGTCGGTCGCGATGAGGATGTGCATCAGCCCAGGCCGTCCACTCTGTCGCGTCGTCGTACCCCGGCAATCGCGTGTTCGAGCGCGTGGCAGTGCGCTGTCCAGCTGTAGTCGCGGACGGCGCGAACCCGCGCGGCGGTTCCGAGTTGCAGCCTCAGGTCGGAATCGGCGAGCCGCTCGAGCGCAGCCGCCAGCGCGCCCGGTTTCGACGGAGCGTACAGCAGTCCCTCGCGCTCGTGCCCCACGAGCGCCGGAATGCGGCCTGACGCCGGCGCAACCACCGGCAGCCCCGCCGACATGTACTCGAACATTTTCAGCGGCGACCAGTAGAATCCGAGCGCCAGCGCGCGATGGCGGCTCATGTCGAAGGGGGCCACCCCGATATCGCAGACCGCGAGGCTCGCCGGCATTCGATCGTGCGGCAGCGCGCCGGTGAAGACCACGTTGTCGAGCCCGCGAGCGGCCTGCCGGACGCTCGCGAGCTCCGGTCCGTCGCCGATGAACACCGCGCCGACATCGCGACGGCCTCTGTCGCGCAGAGCCCGGATGGCCGTCGCCAGATGCACGGCGCCGTGCCAGCTGCGGAACGCACCCGCAAACACCGCCACCACCGGTGCGGGCCGCTCGAACGGTGCCGGCCCGGGTGCGCCCGGCTGGAATCGCCGCGTGTCCGCGCCCCACTCGAGCTCGATGATTCTCGATGGCGCAGTCCCGGGCGGGAGGATGGCCGCGCTCGGCGTGACGATGAGGTCCGCGCGCGCGCAGATCCGCTCGCGCCACCGGCGCATCGGCTCCAGCACCAGGGCGCGATCGAGACGGCTCTTCGCCGACCCAGGGTAGTCGATGACCGGCGCATTCACTTCGAGCACCGCGGTGGCGCCGACGGCGGCGGCCGCCCCGATGCCTTCACCGCCGAAGTTGTAGTAACGCTCCATGACGACGTCGGGCTGGAGCGTCGCTGCGAGCCGCCGCACCCGCCCCGCGCCGGCCCACCGGAGCTCCTTCCGACCCAGAAGGGGAGGCATGGCGATCCAGTGCACGGGGCCGCGCGGAAACACGCCGCCGGGTGTGACGAGCACGTGCAGTTCGTGCCCCAGCGCGGCGAGCCCCTCGGCCACGGCCGTGACATGGACCGATCCCCCGTTCGTCCCCGGGACGGTCTGGTCGCTGGCGCAGTACAGAATTTTCATGTCGACGCGATCACTCGAGTGCCACTCGTTCCTGCGCGAAGGAGCCTCACTCCTTCACGAGCAGCGCGAAGAAGGGGCCGGATCGAATGCGCCCGAACAGCAGGAGGTCCAGCTTCATCGCGAACGACAGCGCTCGCAATACCGCATACGTCGCACGGCTGGTGGCGATCCGCTCCTTTGCGGCGGTTCGCGCTTCACGGATGCCAGCCGCCTCGGCCGCGTCGGGCGACATCGAGCCTCGCAACCGCCCGCTCGCCCGCCGTGCCATGGCACGCTCCGCCAGGCGCATCAGGATGTTCTCGACGAAGCCGCCGACGAGCGGTGTGTAGTACCGGATTCGCCCGATCCGGAACCCCGCATCATGCGCAACCTGCTCGAGCTCCGGAATGTTCCGCAGCGGGTTCAGGTGATCCGACTTCCGCAGATGTTCCTGGCGCAGGTCGATCAGGCCGACGCGATCCAGCTGACGGGCCAGCAGGTTGATCCAGCGGAGGCCGATCGCCACCGGCGCGTTCTTGCGTACGTGGGTGTAAACGAACAGCGCGCCTCCCGGCGCGAGCACGCGCGAGGCTTCGGCCAGCATGTCGCGCAGCGCGTCGGGCGACAGGTGCTCGAGCACGTCGAGGGACAACGCCTTCGTGAACGTGCCGGTTGCGAAGGGCAGCTTTCGCAGGTCCGCGATCAGCAGATCGACCGTCCGACGTGCGTCCGACGAGAAGAAGGGGCTGATGTCCACCCCGATCGTGGCCGCGCCCCAGTCCCGATTCCACAACAGCGTCCGGCCGCTGCCGCAGCCCAGGTCGATCACCAGGTCGTGAGGCTCCGGTGCCAGAAACGCCCGCAGCATGTCGTTCCGGATTTTCGATCCGAGCAGGGGCGGCGAGACGCGCTCGTGCCGTGCGTCCACGTGCAGCGACTCGTCCAGATACTTCGTCTGCTCGGCGTACTGGAGACGCGGCCGCAGGTCCAGGAAGTCGGACGATCCGCTGTGATACGCGCGGCCGCACCCGCGGCACACGAGCGCGTCGGCCGGGCCGGCGAGAACGCCGTGGCAATCCGGGCAACGGACGCGCGCGAGCAGCGAGTCGGAAATCATGAGCGGACCCCAGCCACCTGGGTGAACAACGCGTCCAGCCGCTCTGCGCGGCGCTGCCACGAATACTGCACGGAGAGGGCCGCGGCCGCCCGCGCCAGCCGCCCGGCCAGGGCCGGATCGGCGACGAGCCGGGCGATGGCGTCCGCAAGCGCATGCGCATCGCCGGGCCGAACGAGCAACGCGTCCTGATCGTCGTGCAGGATCTCGCGGATCGACGGCAGATCCGACGCCACAATCGCCCGACCGGCGGCCATGTACTCGAACAGCTTCAGCGGAGAGGTAAAACGGTCGGAAATCGCGGACGCCGGGTTCGGCAGCACGAGGATCGCGGCGGTTCGGAGAAGGTCTGGCACGCGCCCCGGCTCGACGAGGCCGGTGAACTGAACCCTCCCGGCTATCCCAAGCCGCTCCGCCTGGGTTCTGACGCGCGCGAGATCCGGTTCTGCCCCGTGACCGCCAACGATCAGCCCCCGCACGCCGGGCACGAGCGCGAGCGCCTCGAGCAGCACGTCCACGCCCTTCCACGCATAGAGATGCCCCGCATAGGCGACGAGAGGTTCGTGCGCCACGTCCGCAGTCCCGGGCCCCGGATCCTGGATCCCCTGCCGCGCTCCGTCCGGCACGACGCTGAGGCGCGGCCGCGGACCGTAGCGGGCGGTGAGATTGTCGGAGAGACCCCGCGTGATCGTGACATAGCCATCGGCCGACCGCCACACCCGCGCCTCGTGCCGGGCGAGCCGGCGAAGCTTGCGTTCGGGCGGTGCCGTTGCCGTCGCGATGAGCCGTGGCAGCGCGGCAGCCACCTCGGGCGCGTAGCCATGCGACTCGTAAACGACCGGGGGCCGCAGCCCACGCGGAACCCGGACGAGCAGCGAGGCCACGCCGAGGTCGCGGGTGAACACCATGTCAGCTCGCGGGGGCCCGAGGGTCCGCCCCGCCGCGAAGGCCAGGTAGCCGATCCGCCGCGCGGCGGCCGGGCCGGCCACCGGGGCGGACTGAATCGTCAACCGCTCCAGCGGCGCGAGACCATAGTACGCGAACGGATCCCGCGTCGGCACGTGTGTGTCCGGTCGGACGACGAGCTCGACGATGTGGCCACGCGCGGCGAGTGCATGGCACGTCTCCATCGTCTGGATGCCGTTCGCGCGCTCGAGCGGAAAGCGGATGTCAGCGAGATACAGGATGCGCAGCGGTCGTGACGTCACCGCGGATCCTGGTGCGCTGCCGGTTGTGGCTTATAGAAAGACGACCGGTGCGCGAGGTACCGATAGACGAGGTCCGGAGCCATCACGGGCAGCGTGACGAACGCATCGTACGCGTTGCGGCGCAGCTCGAGACGATGACGGTCCATGAGCTGCGTCCCGAACTCGGCCATCAACGCGACATTCCACCAGACGGACAAGGCAATCGCGGCGTGAAGCGTGATGCGCGACGCGCGCCGCGAGACCGCGCCGCGCATGGCGGCGAGGCCGACCACGAGGATCATCGTGATTGAGACGAACCGCCGCTGGCCGAAGGCGCCCGCGACGGTCCATGATTCGACCGCCCCGCTGACGTACACCTGGAGGGCAATCATCAGCAGCAGGCAGCAGCCGACGCGCCGTCGAGGTGCGTCCCCCCGGACCGCGAGGACCACGAGCCCCGCGACGCCAATAACCGCCAGGGGTGTCCAGAAGAAGAAACCGTGTTCGGGGGACGCCAGCACCTGGAGGGCGTGCGGGGCGGTCCAGTTCATCTTCCGTGTGACCAGCTCCGACGGCCGTGGCCTCCCGTTCAGCGCCTGGTACGCGAGCAGTTGCGGAACATAGCCGATCGCGAACGCCGCGCATCCGGCGATCGCCGGGGCGAGCGCCCGGCGCAGTCGTGCCGGGAGCCGGAGGCCTGTCGCCGCCGACGCTCCGATCGTCAGGGCGTAATCGAGCGCAGGCGCGAGCGTGAACAGCGCGTCCTGCTCCCTGACCATCGCCACGAGCGCGCCCGTGAGCCCGAGGAGGGCTGCCCCGCCTGCCGTCCACCGGTCGCGGACCTGCAGCCAGGTGGTGACGAACAGCGCCACCGCGAATGCGGAACATGCGTGCGAAAACGGGGGCGCGATGTACATGTAGAAGAGAATCGGTGTGCCGGCCCAGACGGCGAGCCCCGACCCGACCGCGCTCGCTCCGACCAGGCGGCGTGCTGCCCCGATCCCGAGCACGATGGTGGCAAATCCGTAGAACGCCGATCCATAAGCGACCGCCGCGACGTAGGGGCGTGAATATCCGTCGATCGCCACGTCCCGACCTGTTTCGTGAGCCACCCGCGCCACCACGTCGCCAGCGGCGTAGAACGGGGCCCACAGCATGGCGGAGCCAATGGTGCCGTAATTGATCCGTCGTCCGGCGGGCGTGGTCAGTTCCAGGAACGTCTGGTGAAAGTCTCCCGACTGGGCGATCTGGTGGTCGTAGAAATATTGATACTCGTTCTCGAACGACACATCGTGATCGAACCAGAGCGATCGCAGGTACGAGAAGTATTCGACCTCGTCCGAGGAGTAGAGCCGCGCGGTGACGGCGGGGAGCGAACACAGAAACAGCAGGATCAGGACCGCCAGTTCGCGGGGGGAGAGCATCAGGCGATCGATGAGTCGGGAGTTCAAGTGGCTGGCTACCTCACGGCGAACGCGAGGTACTTGAGCAGCTGCGCGAGGTTGAAGCCCGCGTGGCTCACCATCGGTGCGATGAGGCTCCGGCGGACGATATACAGCACGCCCCACGCGGCGCCGAGCAGCGCCGTGACGATCATGGCGTCCGTGCCCTGTTCCCAGTGGCCCAGCCCGAAGACGACGCTGTAGATCGCCACGCCCCAGCCTGCACCGCCCAGGTACGCGCCGAAGCGATGGAGGATGAAGCCCCGCTGCACTTCCTCGCGGATGCCTCCGGCGATCATCACCACGGCGGCGAAGATGAGGGCATCGCCGCGGCTGCGCAGCATGTCCTCCAGTGGATTGTGCGCGACGTCGTGCAGGTGGGGCGCGAACCGCAGGATCAGTACCAGCACGAGCATGGCGAGCATGAAGACCGCGGGGAGCACCGCAATCCCGAGAAGCGCTTCCCGGAGGACCGGCCGATCGCCGAGCAGCACCGTTCTGGCCGACTGATGATGCGCGCGAAGGAAAAAGAGCACGAGGCCGACGACCAGTGCCGTGTCGATCAGCGACACCGTGAAGACGAACGGAGGAGACAGACGCCCCGCCTCCGTCCATGTGTGCATGCCGAATCCGCGAAGCACGAGGATGAGGAGAATCTGTGACGGGTAGCCGGAGCAGATGATGACTTCCACCAGGGCGCCGAGCCGTTCGAGGGGCAGAACCTGCCGCGGCGCGGGAAGATAGGGGAGCTCCGGAACGGGCTCGTACACAGGGGAGAACTGTACTACATCGACTCGCGGCACGGGGCTCCGGAACCCCGTGCCACGAATCGGACTCTCTTCCGCCGACGAACCCGGAACCCCGACCCCGTGCTAGTTCGTCCTCACACGAACCGTGAGTGGGGCGGTGAGTCTGATCGTCACGGGCGTCCCGGCGGGGATGCGGACTTCGTCCCCCTTCGTGGAGAGGACGACCGCGGTGCCGGCGCCGCCGCCGATGGCCGCCCCTTTCGCCGCGCCGCTGCCCCCGCCCAGCAACCCGCCGATCACCGCGCCCGCGCCGGCGCCGGCGCCGATCTTCGTGGCGTCCTTGCGCCGGGTCGTCCGCGACGCGCGCGAGTACGTCGCCGTGCTCACGTGCTCGCGGGCTCCCTCGCCCGGCAGATCAATCGTGTTGATGCGGAAGGCAATCGACGCCACGCCCTTGACCTTGCCGGCAGGCTGCGCGGACGTCACGTGGCCCAGCACCGCCGTCCCGACGGGGAGTGCCTCGACCCCGTCGAGCCTGATCGCGGTCCGCAGCGTGCCGCGCACCGGATCCTCCACGTGGCTCGTGTCGGAGGCGACGGTCGTCGTGAGCTTCACGGACAGCGCGGTGCCCGAAGGCAGTGTCACCTCCCTGTACTCCGGCGAGCGATCGGCCGCCGGCCTCGTCGCGCGCTGGTTCTCGTCGCGGCGGGCGTCGTCTCGCGCGTCCGCCGGCTTGCCAGACGTGGCGCTGACGTTCGAGACGGCCGCGTTCGCCCGATCGTCGGGCCCCGGCGCTCCGGCGCGGACGGGGGCGTCCAGGACCGATGCGGCGTCTTTCCGTCCGTCGCGCGCCGGGGTCCCGGCGTTCGCGCGCATCGACGCAATCTGCGAGCGAATGACGCGGGTCTTCACGCCGTCCCGGCTTTCGACCACCACCTGTTCGGGCTGCACCTCGACCAGGCGCCCCGCGACGGTCACGCCGTCGGTTTTCTCCACAGTCACATCGCTGCCCGTGGGGATATCGAGCGCGTCCTTGCGCGCGCATCCGGCGAAGGCGATGGCCATGGCCAAGCCAATCCATACGTTTTTCATAAATTCTCCTGTGCGGTTAGCTCTGCAACGGGTGTGCCTACAGGCTGCCGATGTCGCCGGGTGACCATGAAATGGGGTTTATAGATGGGTTTTGTGATAGGAATGGCGGTTCCGGGGCCACGCGCCCGTTCCAGGCAAACTCCGGGTGTGTAACGCTTACCCCGGTGTTAGGCTTGAAGTGTAAGAAACACACGAAATGCTTCGCAGCCGGGTCAGATAGACGAGATGTCAGAAGTGACGCAAGCGCCGCCGCACGCACCCGAGCGTGTTCTCATTGTCGAGGACGACCCGGCCACGCGGACGGGTCTCGCCGAGCTCGTGCAGGCGTGGGGTTTCCTGACCGACGAGGCTGCCGACGGCGAGGCCGCGATGCGGAAGGTCACCACGTTCCGCCCCGCCATCATCGTCAGCGATCTCGTCATGCCGCGGATGGGCGGACTGGAGCTGCTGCATGCCCTCAAGGATCAGCTCACGGACCTCACGTTCATCCTGCTGACGGCACAGGGGACGGTCGACAGTGCGGTCGAGGCGATCAAGGAAGGCGCCTACGACTACTTGAGCAAACCGGTCGATCCCCAGCGGCTGCAAATCCTGCTGCAGAAGGCGGTGGAGCGGCAGGAAACACTGCGCGAGGTCCGGCATCTGCGCCGCCAGCTGCGTGAGCAGGGCAGCTTCGGCCGGATCATCGGCAACAGCCCGGGCATCCGCACGGTGTACCGGGTGATCGAGCAGTCGGCGCCCACGTCGGCCTCGGTGCTGATTGCGGGCGAGTCGGGCACGGGCAAGGAGCTCATCGCGCAGACGATACACGAGCTCAGCCCGCGCGCGACCTTTCCCTTCGTCGCCATCAACTGCGCCGCCATCCCCGAAACGCTGCTCGAGAGCGAGATCTTCGGGCACGAGAAGGGCGCGTTCACGGGCGCGACCGATCGCCGTACCGGCGTGTTCGAGCTCGCGCACCGGGGCACGCTCTTCCTCGACGAGATCGCGGAGATGATGCCCGCGACGCAGGTCAAGCTGCTCCGCGTCCTGCAGGAGCGCATGTTCCGTCGCCTCGGCGGCCGCCAGGAGATCTCGGTGGACGTCCGCGTCATCGCCGCGACGAACGTCGTCCCGCTTGAAGCCGTCACCAGCGGCAAGCTGCGCGAGGATCTGTTCTACCGGCTGAACGTCTTCGCGCTGGATCTGCCGCCGTTGCGCGACCGCCGCGAGGACATCCCGCTCCTCGTCCAGTCGTTCCTCAACGAGTTCAACCGGGTCAACGGCAAGGCCGTCCGCGCGGTCGACCAGGACGCGATGTACATCCTGGAGCGGTATCCCTGGCCCGGCAACATCCGCGAGCTGCGCAACGTCATCGAGCGCGCCACGATCCTGGCCGACAGCGAGTTCATCGAGCCGAAGCACCTGCCGCCGACGCTCATCACCCGGGGGGAAGAGTCGCTCCCCACGATGACGATTTCGCCCGGGACGACGGTGGATGAAGCCGAGCGCCGGCTGATCCTGCTGACGCTCGACCACACGCGGAACAACAAGACGCGCGCGGCGGAAATTCTCGGCATCAGTCTGAAGACGCTGCACAACAAGCTGAATCGTATGAAGGACGAAACCGGAGCGCGAAGCTAGTGCCCCTGCCCCGGAGGTCTGCGGTCGCGAGTCGCTGACGCGTCATGTCCATCAAGGCCAAACAGGTCGCGGGCGTGACCACGCTGGTGGTGGTCGTCGTGCTGGGCCTCAGCGCGTATCACCTGGCGACGCTGGCGCGCCTGAGCCTCCAGGAGACTGCGGCGCGCGGCGAGATGCTCGCGCAGGCGATTTTCCAGCGCGCCCGCGAGGTCGTGGCTCAGGGAAGCGCCGATCCCTACGGCGCGCTGCGCGCCGACGGAGGCGTGCGTTCCATTCTGGAGTCGAGCGTCGGCTACTCGGAGAACGTGATGTACGCCGCGATTGTGGACAAGGACGGGATTGCGGTCGCCCACCTGTTCCCGACGCTCGAGGGCCAGCCGATGATCGAGCAGGAAAACCTGGCGCCGCTCGTTCGCGCCGGGACGATCTCGCAGCTCCGGGCGGTGTACTCGGATCGCACCTTCGAGATTCGACAGCCCATGCTCGCCGGCGACCGGCAGTTCGGCTCCATCCGGATCGGCGTGTCGACGCTGCTCGTGCGGAGCGAGCTGCGGAGTGCCTTGTGGGGGGCGGCCGGTACGGTTCTGGTGGCGCTCGCCGTGTCGTCGCTGTTCGCGATGCTGCTCTCGCAGTGGATCCTGCGTCCCATCCATGTGATCCAGAGCGGCCTGACGCGCCTCGGCCGGGGCGAACTGGACGTGCGGCTCGATCTGCCGGAACAGGAGTTCCGCGACCTGGGCAGCTCGTTCGACGCCGTGAGCCAGCAGCTGTCGGCCATGGGACGCGGCGCGGCGGAACCCGGGTCCGCGGTCGTGCGTCAGCCGTCGACCGATCTCGAGTCCGTCATGGACAACCTCGAGGATGCCGTGGCGCTCTTCTCGCCGCGGGGAGAGGTCATCTTCAGCAACGCCGCGATGAACGCGCTCCACAGCGGGTCGATCGGGGCGCTGCCCGCGACGCACCCGGTGCGGGAGATCGTGGAACGCACGCTGGCCGGCCGGAAATCGCAGGGGCCCGTCTCGCTGTCGCTGCCGGCGAAAGACTCGGCGGCGCGCGCGGCGGAGGGGGAAGCGCCCGAGTCGGCGGACCGGCTCGTGATCAGCCACGCGATCACCGACGCGGGAGGCCGCTTCCTGGGGGCGATGCTGGTCGCGCGCAATCTCGCGTATTTGAGCCAGGTGCACTCGACCCTCAACTACTCGCGAAAGCTTGCCGCGCTCGGGCGCCTCATGGCGGGCGTGGCGCACGAGGTCAAGAACCCCCTCAACGCGATGACGATTCACCTCGAGCTGCTCAAGCAGAAACTGTCACGCCAGCTCGTGGCTGCGGGGGAGGGCACCCTCGACGCGCCCGCACCCCAGCTCGCCGGCTCCGGCCCCGACGTGACGAAGCACGTCGACATCATCAGCAAGGAGATCCGTCGTCTGGACGAAGTCGTGAACGGGTTCCTGAAGTTCGCCAGGCCCGATGAGCTGAAGCTGCAGCCCGTGCGGCTGGCGGCGCTCATCTCCGACGTCGCCACGACGGCCTCCGCCGAAGCGGAACGCCGGAACATCACGATGACGGTCGACTGCCCCGAGACCCTGCCCGCCATCAACGCCGACCCCGGGATGCTGGGTCAGGCGCTGCTCAATCTTGCGCTGAACGCGTGCCAGGCCATGCCCGACGGGGGGACGCTGAAAATCGGGTGCCGGGCGGGCGGCAGCCGGACCGTCGAGATCGACGTCGAGGATACGGGCGTGGGCATTCCCCCCGATCACCTCAGCCGGATTTTCGACCTCTACTTCACGACGAAGGAGAAAGGCAGCGGCATCGGCCTCTCGATGGTCTACCGCATCGTCCAGCTTCACGACGGCGAGGTGGAAGTCCAATCGACGCCCGGACGCGGCACGCGGTTCCGGCTGATCTTTCCCCAGGCCTGATGGCGATCATGTTGTGCCGGACTCGAAGGTGAGGCGTGTTGACATGAGGAACCTGCTGTTGTGGGTCGCCGTCGCGAGTCTCGCCGCCAGCGCCGCCTGCGCCACGGCGCAGGCGAAGTCGCCGGCAGATCGACCAACGCTCGAAGTCCCGCCGGTGCCGCCCCGGGTGATCGAAGCGAAACCCCTGGCCCCTCCGCCGCCGGAGCCCGTTGAGGATCTGCCGCCCGTGACGCCGCTGCCGCCGCGCGCCCGCACCACCCCGCCGCCGCGCGAGGCGCCGAAGGTGGAGCCGAAGCCGGCGGATCCGACCCCCCCGACGGACACGCCAGTGGCGACCGCGGCTCAGGCGGCGCCACCCGTGCCGCAACTCCGCACGCCGGAGACCGTCGACGGCGCGGAGGCCACGCGTCAGGTGCACGACGTCATCGAACGCGCCCGGCGCGCGCTCGAATCGATCGACGCTCGCCGGCTCTCCAGTGAACGGCGGCAGCAGTACGACAGCGCCAGGCTCATGGTGACGAAATCGGAAGATGCCCTGAAGGCGTCGGACTTCGGTCTCGCAAGGAACCTGGCGGAAAAGGCCGACCGGCTCGCCAAGGAATTGCAGAGCCGCTGAGGTCGGGACTCGGGCCTCAGGACTGAAGCGAGGCCCGCTGAAAATAGGTCAGTCAGAAAAAACCGCGTCAATCCGAGCAAATTGTCAATATCTTGCGCCTGCCCTAAATTGAGGGCACAATATCTGGTAGATCCGCCCTTGACAAGGACCTAAACAGGGTCCATATTCGTCTGCCAGCGTCACAGACACGAACGAGGCCTTCCCGGCCCTCGCGAACAGCAGAGCGGATTAGCGATAAAACGTTATCCGGCAGGACGTTACCTGCGCCGCCCACGACTGCGATGTCTGCGTGCGCTCATCCACGATTTCAATTTTCGAGTCCTGACCTGGGGGTCTGGTCCGGGCTCGGCGTTCGGAGGGGAAGATGCAGAGAGGCGCTGCTCCGCAGGTGGAATCCACCAGCACGCAGACCACGGCTCGTACGTCGGCAGCGGTGCCGGCGCAGGCGCCTGGACTCGAATACGACCGTTTCTTCACCCGCGAGGGCATCGATCCCTTCGACGAAGTCGAATGGGATGTCCGATCGGCCGTGATCGGCAACGAGAAGGGGAACGTGGTTTTCGAGCAGCGCGACGTCGAAATCCCCCGCTTCTGGTCCCAGCAGGCGACCAACATCGTCGTCTCGAAGTATTTCCGCGGCACGATCGGGACGCCCGAGCGTGAGCGGAGCGTGAAGCAGCTCATCGGGCGCGTGGTGGACACGATCACCGGGTGGGCGGTGAAGCAGAAGTACTTCGCCAGCGACGACGATCTCCAGGCGTTCAGCGACGACCTCAAGCATCTGCTGGTGTATCAGAAGGCGGCCTTCAACAGCCCGGTCTGGTTCAACGTCGGGTTCGAGAAGGCTCCCCAGTGCTCGGCGTGCTTCATCAATGCCGTGCAGGACACGATGGAGTCGATCCT
>JANMCN010000175.1:0-7669 GCA_031361295.1 Acidobacteriota bacterium
CGAGGCCGCCGGCATAGATCGGCAGCGACTGATGAAGCGCGAACTCGGCAGAAAAATAGGCAATCGGCGCCTGCGCCTCGGGATACCGGCGTTGCCACCACGTGTCCTTCGCGCTGCGGGCGAGGTCGAGGGCTTCGAGCGCGGCGTCGTACACGCTCAGGAAGCGCTCATCACCGGATGCGGCGTTCAGCACCTCCTGCGACACGAGCATGAGCATCAACACCGGGTTGTGCGCGGTCTGGCGCCACAGCGGGTAGTCCAGGCGGCGGAATACGTCGCGAGCCGGAGCGTTCCACGTCCACCACAGGTCCATGGCGATTTCCGGGAGACGGCGCAGCCGCTCGGGAATCGCGGGAGTTGTCACGTTATCCAAGGTGCCCTTCCATTGCCGTGCGCATGGCGCGAAGACCCTCTTCGCCTGCCTGAACAAACAGGTATTTCACCACAGACCCGCGCATCCCGGAAATAGTTCTCCGCGGGCCCGGCGCTACGGGCAGGCTCCAGCGAGTGCGGCGAACCGCGCGAGGTCGATGTTCCCGCCGGAGACGACGGCGACAACCTTCCGGTGTCCCCGCCGCGCGAAATCCGGCGAGAGCGCCGCGGCGACCGCGCAGGCGGCCGCGCCCTCGGCGATGACGTGGGTGCGATCGGCGACGACGCACATCGCGCGGGCCGCGTCCTCGAGCGACACGATCAGGGATTCGTGAACCCACGCGCTCAGGAGCGGCCACATCGTCGGCAGCACGGAGCGCCCGCCCGCCCCGTCCACGAACGAAGCCTGCCACGCCTCGAAGCGGCGGGGGGCGCCGGCGCGCAGGGACTCGGCGAGTGGGGCCGCCGTGGCGGGCTCCGCGGCGTAGACACGCGCGGATGGTCGAAGCGAATGGATGACACATCCCACACCCGCCAGGAGGCCGCCGCCGCCGACAGGCGCGATGACGGCGTCCACATCCGGCAGGTCTTCGAGAATCTCCAGCCCGATGGTGCCGTTGCCCGAGATGAAGCGGTCGTCGTCGAACGGGTGCACGAACGTGCCCGCCATTCTGCCCGAGGCGTGCTGCTCGACCGTGCGCCAGCATTCGTCGTACGTCGCCGTGACGATCGCCGCGCCGAGCCGCTCGATGGCGCGCAGCTTGGTCTGGGGGGCCGTGTCCATCACCATTACGCTGCACCGCGTGTTCGCGATCCGTGCCGCGAGGGCAACGCCCTGGGCCGCGTTTCCCGCGCTGACGGTCCAGACACCGCCCGCCAGTTCGCGTGCGGTCAGGTGGCTGACGGCGTTCTGCGCGCCGCGTATCTTGAACGATCCAATCGGCTGCAGGGTTTCGAGTTTGAGGAAAATTTCAGGTCCTGGCTGTGGCCCGGGCAGCTCGAGCCGCACGAGCGGCGTCCGTACCGCCGCCCGGTAGACGACGGTCGTCGCCTCCCGGATGGTGTCGAGGGAAACCTGTCGGGTGCTCACGGGAGTAGGTCGCGCGTCGGCACGCGTCATCGTATTCGGCCGGTTCCGGGCCCGTCAATGCGCACCCCGCTCCGACCCCCTGCTTCGCCCGGGCCGGCCCGTCCGTCACCGCGCCTGCTAGACTATGCGGCGAGCGAGCGGACGCGCCGCGCCGGCCCGGCTCGCCGTGCACCCCCTCGAGGAGAAACGAATGTCCCGCAAAGTGAGTCGTCGCGAGTTCGTTGCCGGTACGGCGGCCGGGCTCGCCGCCGCTGCCGCGCCGGTCTATGGACAGGCACCGGCCGTCGCCGCCCGGCGCGCCAGGCCGGTCGTGATTGCGTCGGCCAACGGCCACCATTTCAAGAACGGCGGCGACCACACGTGCGTCGAGACGGCGTTTGCACGGCTCGTCAAGGGTGACGACGTGCTCGATGCCCTCATCGCGGGCGTCAACATCGTCGAGCTCGATCCGGACGAATCCAGCGTCGGCTACGGGGGCCTGCCGAACGCGGACGGCGTCGTCCAGCTCGATGCCTGCTGCATGCACGGCCCGCGCAAGCGCGCCGGCGGGGTCGCGGCGCTCGAAGGCGTGCGCACGCCTTCCGTCGTGGCGCGGGCGGTGATGAACGAGACCGATCATCACCTGATTGTCGGGACAGGGGCGCAGGCGTTCGCGCGGAACCTCGGTTTCAGGATTGAAGACGATCTGAACACCGAAAAATCGCGCGCGGCGTGGGTGCGCTGGAAGCGCGAGACCGACGCGCTGCACTATCTCGATCCCGCCCGGAAACAGGAGGCGATGCGGCGCATCGAGCGCCAGATGATCGCCGACGGGCTCGTCGAGGCCGGTCACTTCTATGGAACGATCAACTGCAACGGCGTGAACGCGGCGGGCGATGTGTGCGGCGTCACGACGACGAGCGGGTTGGCGTTCAAGATCCCGGGGCGCGTGGGGGATTCGCCGATTCTCGGCGCGGGGCTCTACGTCGACAACGAGGTGGGGGCCGCGGGATCCACCGGCCGCGGCGAGGCGAATCTTTACGGTCTCTGTTCGTTTCTCGTCGTGGAGGAGATGAGGCGCGGCGCGCACCCGAAAGATGCCGGGATGGCGGCGCTCAGGCGCGTCAAGAGCAACACGGTCGAGAAGCGGCTCCTGAACAGCCGGGGCGAGCCCAACTTCGACGTCAACTTCTACGTGGTGACGAACACGGGCGAGCACGCGGGGGTCGCGATGTACGGCGGGGGGGGCAACGGGACGTACGCGTTCTGCAACGAGAACGGCCCGCAGACTGTCGCACTCGAACCGCTCCTCCAGGGGCACGCCTGAGTGGGGCGATCGCGCAGGGGAGCGGCCAGGACCCTGGCATCGGCCGCGGCCGTCCCCGTCATCGCCCTCGCCGCGCTGACGCTGTCGGCACAGGGACAGGACTACCGCGGATGGAGCGCCTACGGCGGCGGTCCGGAGCAGATTCGGTATTCGAGCCTCCGGCAGATCAACCGCACGAACGTGACGCGCCTGCAGGTCGCATGGACGTACGACACGGGTGAGACCGGAGCCATGCAGACGCAGCCCGTTGTCGTCGGGGACGTGTTGTACGGCTACACGCCGTCGCACAAGGCGTTTGCGATCCGCGCGGACACCGGTGCCCGCCTGTGGACCTTCGATCCGGGCATCCCGGATACGGGGCCGAACCGCGGGGTCATGGTCTGGGAAGCGGGCACCGATCGGCGGGTGTTCGCGGCCGTCGGGAACTTCGTCTACGCGCTGGCTGCGTCAACAGGCAAGCCGATCGCCACGTTCGGCGAGAACGGCCGGATCGATCTCCGGCAGAATCTCGGCCGTGATCCGCAGTTCGAGGGCGTGCGGCTCACCTCGCCCGGCGTCATCTACCGGGATCTGATGATCGTCGGGGGCCGCGTCGGAGAGAGTCTTCCGACGTCGCCCGGAGACGTGCGGGCGTACGACGTCAGGACCGGCGCGCTGCGCTGGGCGTTTCATACCATTCCGCATCCCGGGGAGTTCGGGTACGACACGTGGCCATCGACCGCGTGGACCTACGGAGGAGGCGCCAACAGCTGGCCGGGCATGGCGCTGGACGAGCGCCGCGGCATTGTCTATATCCCGACCGGATCGGCGGCGAGCGACTTCTACGGCGCGGACCGTGTGGGCGACGACCTGTTCGCCAACTCGCTGCTCGCCCTCGAGGCGTCCACCGGCAGGCGGCTCTGGCACTACCAGGTCGTCCACCACGACATCTGGGATCGGGATCTCCCGTCCCCGCCGAGCCTCGTGACCGTCCGCCGGAACGGCCGCCGCATCGACGCCGTGGCGCAGGCGACCAAACATGGATTCGTGTTCCTGTTCGACCGGACGACCGGTCAGCCCCTCTTTCCGATCGAGAACGCGGCGTATCCCTCGAGCAGCCTGCCTGGCGAAATGACGGCCGCGGCACAGCCGCTGCCGACCGCGCCGCGCCCGTTCTCGCGACAGCTGCTCACCGAGGACACGCTGACCTCCCGTACGCCTGACCTGCACCGGTGGGCCGTCGAGCAGTTCCGCACGTTCCGCAGCGAGGGGCAATTCGTGCCGCTCGGAACGGAGCGGCCCACGGTCGTGTTCCCGGGGTACGACGGTGGCGCCGAATGGGGCGGCCAGGCATACGACCCGCAGACGGGTCTGTACTACGTCAACGCGAATGACCTGGCGTGGACCGGGCAGATGGCGCCGAGCACGGGAGGACAGAGCGGCCGGGCGCTGTACCTGCAGCACTGCGCCTCCTGCCATCGGGACGACCGGCAGGGCTCGCCGCCCGAGATCCCGTCGCTGACGGGGCTCGCGACGCGGCACACCGAGAGCGAGATCGCTGCGACAGTCCGGCGCGGCGCGGGTCGGATGCCCGCGTTCCCCGCGCTGCCGCAGACCGCGGTGAACGCGCTGACGCAGTTCGTCCTCACCGGTGAAGATGCCCCTGTCGCGGCCCGCGACGCTGGCGGGGGCGCGGCCGCAGGCAGGCCGGACGCGCCGGGCATCGACAATGCCTTTCGGTTCACCGGCTACAAGAAATTTCTGGATCCCGAGGGGTATCCGGCCACGGCGCCGCCGTGGGGCACCCTCAATGCCATCAACCTGAACACCGGGCAGTACGCGTGGCAGGTGCCGCTTGGCGAGTATCCAGGACTCGTCGCCCGCGGCCTGAAGAACACGGGCAGCGAGAACTACGGCGGGCCGATCGTGACGGCCGGCGGGCTGGTCTTCATCGGCGCCACGATCGAAGATCGCAAGTTCCGCGCCTTCGACAAGTCGTCAGGCCGGTTGCTCTGGGAAGCCACGATGCCGTCGTCCGGCAACGCCACCCCTGCGACTTACGAGTCTGGCGGCCGCCAGTTCGTCGTGATTGCCGCCGGTGGAAAGGGGACTCCTGGGAGCGGTCCGGGCGGGGTCTACGTCGCGTTCGCATTGCCGGAATAGGCCACTGATTCGACCGCGTAACCTCGTCAGCGTTCAGCTTTTCTGTCCAGTCCGCTTCCCCGGCGCACCACGATCCGCACGGCGTCGTCTTCGAAGACCGCGGCCCATGCCGGCTCACGAAAGTGACCCGCGCCCGACAATTCATTGGGACGGGGCAGTGAGATCACCGCCCAGTCGATGTCGCGAAGCATCGCTTCCCATTCGTCCGCGCTGCGCGACGCCTTCAGAATGGTGAGGAAGTGCTGCGGCGGCACAGCCTGGAGCCGGCCGTCCTGGAAGATCCGTACTTCGGGATACAGCTCCCACGCGAGGAAGCCGCCGAGGTTCAGGCTGTTGAAGACGGGGCCGCGAAGCCCCGCCGTCCGCACCGTTCGCGCAAAGTCGGGTGGGAAGAACTGTGGCGGCGCGACGGCGCGCGTGCCGATTTCCATCCGGGCGAATGCGCCGAGCGGCTGCCGCGCGGTGATGAGTCCGGTCGCAAGCACCGTCACCACGAGCGCCCGGCCGTCCAGGCCGCGCGACATCAGGCCGGCGAGACGTTCTGCCACGATCGGCGCGCTCACGAGAAAGACGAGCGGCGTGAATCGCAGGAATTTCAGGCCCAGCGCGGCAAACACCAGGGTGACGACGACCTCCCACAGCGCCGTCGTCCGGGCGCGCCAAATCAGCAGCGTCGCGCAGACGCCGACGTAAATGAAGAACGCGCGGTAGGTCGGGAGGTAGGCCGGGCGCAGCTCCGCGATGTTGAGGAACTGGGGCACGTGCCGGTTTTCGGCGAGATAGCGCGCGATCCCCCAGCCGTATGGATTCGCCAGCGTCGCGAGCAGGCAGGCCCCGGCGACCGTCAATGCACGGATGGCCTCTCGCCTCGGCAATGTCTTGGGGTGGGCGAACTCGGACGCGGCAAACAGCGCCACGAGCAGGACTCCCAGGAAGCACTCGACGTGGAGGTTGCTCCAGAGCGCGACGGCGGGCACCATCCACACGAGGGGCGTTGCGGACCGACGGCGCCGCGCGCGCTCGATCAGGAACGCGCAAGCCGCGACCCCCGCGAACGACGCCAGGTGAGGTCGGGGGATCGCGCGCGGCTCGAGGACGAACCACCCGAGCACGAGCACCGCGACCGCCGCCGCGGTCGTGGCCCGCTCCCGGCATGCGAGGTACGTCAGGGCGAACGTCAGCACGAGCATCGTCGCCTGCGCGATCTGAATCCCCGCACCACCGGCGATCTTCCACGCGGCGTACGCGCCGAGATCGAAGAGCCACGGCGTATACGGTTGCGGGTATGCACCGTAGAACGCGTTGAAGACGTTCGTGTGCACGAGGCGCCCCGCCGCCGCTTCACGTCCCTGTGCGAGGTGCCACCACAAGTCGGGCTCGTAAATGGGACGGAAGCTGAGCGCGGACGCGGCTGCCAGACCGGCGACCAGGAGCAGGGCCGTCCTGGTGACCCGGTCCGTCATCGGCCGTTCGCGACCAGGAGTATCTGCGGGTGGTAGGTCTTGCAGTCGAACCAGTAAATGACAGCGCTGGAATTCACGCGGATTGCTCTCATGAATGATTCGGTCGACTGTATCATTGGCGCCTGATGCCGCACCTGGTGAGCCGCCCCTGTCGCGGCGGTCGAATGAGCCGCGTATGAACATCTACCTGGCGTGCACCGTGCGCGGGGATCGCGGCGGCCTGGCGGCCGTTCGGGTGCTCGCCGAGCTTCTCGAGCGCCGCGGTCACACGGTGATGACCCGGCACCTGCTCGCGGACGATGTGGAGACGGCGGAGGCGGCGTTGAGCGAGCAGGACGTGTTCGAGCGCGATGTGCGCTGGCTGGATGCCGCCGATCTGCTGATCGCGGAAGCCTCGGGGTCCAGCTTCGGCGTCGGCTTCGAGGTCGGCTACGTGCTCGGCCGCTCGGAGCACACGCGGGGCCGCGTCGTGCTGCTCTACGACGCCTCCCGGGCCTCGCACGTATCGCGCCTGATTACCGGCAACACGCACGCGGCGTGCACCACGTATCGCTATCGCGACGTCGACGACATGATCGGGTTCATCGGCCGTCTACTCGCCGGCTCGACCTAGCCCGGTGGACTCAGCGTGGACTCCGGCATCCCTGGCATCCCGGCACGCGTGACACTGTGACAGCCTGTCATCCTATCCCCGTAAATTCCATGCTCACAATCCGCATTCGACGATTGAACGATTCGGTCACGCTTCCTCGGTACGAGAGCGACGGCGCAGCCGCGTTCGACCTGGCCGCCTCGGAAGACACGGAGATTCCGCCGGGTGAAGTGAGACTCGTGCCGACGGGTCTCGTGGTGGAGGTGCCCGCTGGGATGTTCCTCGCGATTCTGGCGCGGAGCAGCACGCCGCTCAAGCGGGGCCTGATGGTCGCGAACGGTGTCGGCGTCGTGGACTCGGATTATTGCGGGGCGGACGACGAGGTGAAGATCGCAGTGCTCAATTTCCGGAGTGCGGTGGCGCACGTGAAAGCCGGCGATCGCCTCGCGCAGGGGATCGTCCTGCCGGCTGCGCGCGTGGCGTGGGAGGAGACCGGCGACGCCGGACGGCCATCGCGGGGCGGGTTCGGTTCGACGGGGGAGTGAGAGCGGGGAAGAGGCGAACAGGCCATCGCCGGCCGCTTCGGGCCGGCGATGGGATACGGTGTGTGCGGGCCGAGGCCTACCAGCGCGGTTCGCGGCCGCGCGAGCCGCCACCGCCGCCGCGACCGCTGCCGCCGCCGGAGCCGCCGCGACCGCCGCCGA
>JANMCN010000183.1:0-12569 GCA_031361295.1 Acidobacteriota bacterium
CGAGTCCCATCAGGTGCAGCAGGTCCCGCAGCGCGTATGAACGGGCGCCGCCGGCGTAGGCCAGCACGGCCAGATTGGTCAGCACCCCGTTGGCGAGCGACATCGCGATGAGCATCGTCACGAAATCGCGTCCCCCGAGCACACCGATCCACCACGCAACCGGCGCGACGACCACCGCCAGCACTTCGAAGACCGGCGCGAGCACCTCGACCAGCATGTAATACGGCACCCCCACGATTCCGACTGAGCCGTACCGGGGGTTGAACATCATCCGCCGGTAGTGCCAGACCGTCTCCGTGATGACGCGCTGCCAGCGCGCGCGCTGACTGACGAGGCTACGGATCGAATCGGGTCCTTCGGTGCGTCCCACGCTCTCCGGCAGCGCCACGATGCGATACGGAAGCCCCGCCCGCCGGAAATGCTCGTGCACCCGGAACGTGAACTCGATGTCCTCACACGTGAAGGCCCCTGAAAACCCCCCGAGCTGCTCGACGATGTCGCGGCGCCAGACGGCGAAGGCGCCCACGCTGCAGAGCATGAAGTTCCACCGGCTCCATCCCAGCCGGTTGTTCACGAAGGCCCGCATGTAGTCGAGCAGCTGGAAGTCGGTCAGCAGGTGGCCGTCCACGCGCGCCGTTCCGCCGGGGGCATGTCCCTCCTCCGGCCGCCGGCTGATCGTGACCTGGCTCGTGACGCCGACAATCGTCGCGGGGTCGCGCATCGGCAGGCGAAGGCTCGAGAGCAGCGCCTGCGGATAGTAGACCGTGTCGGCATCCACAGTACAAATGTAGCGGAGGCGGGCGAGGTTCAGCCCCGCGTTGAGCGCGTCCGCCTTCCCGCCGTTCTCCTTGTCGACCACCACCAGGTTCGGGTAAAGGCGGCTGCGGTACACCCCGCGTATGCGCCGGCTGTCGAACCGGCGTCGGTAAAACACTTCGCGCTGCTCCAAGTCGAACGTCTTCCGCAGGACCTCAAGCGTGCCGTCGCGCGAGCCGTCGTTGACGACAATCACCTCGAACTCGGGGTACGCCAGCGCCAGCAGCGACCGTACGGACGCCTCGATCACGACCTCTTCGTTGTAGGCCGGCGCAATCACGCTGACGGGGATGGTGAAGTGGCTGTCCGAGAGCGCCTCGTAATCCTCGCTGCGCGCCTGGGAGGCGAGCCGGGCGTGTTCGAGCGCGGAGCCCACGAGCATCACCGCGAATGCGGCGAAGACAGCCAGCAGGTACGCCAGACAGGCCGCGACCGCGACGACAACGAATGTGTGCAGCGCCATCTCACGCGCCCGAGAACAGGTGCGTGGTCTGGAGGATCTCGCGGGCGCGCGTCTGCGCCTCCGGCGGGAGCCGCAGCAGCACGCCGTCCCACATCCGCAGCCCGCCCGCGCTCGCGAGCATCTCGAGCACTGCGAGCCGCCTGGGGTTGGAGGGGCCGCGCGCCTCGATCATCAGGAGCCGCTCGAACCCCCCAGTGTTCTGCAGTACCTCGGCGGCGCCGTTTCGCGCGAAATAGTCCGGGTGCGACAGATAGGGGACGAGCGCGGATTCCACAGCGGGTCCCGCGGCGACAAGGGCTTCCTTCACCGCCGATCGCACCCACCAGTCGCGATCCGCGAGCAGGGGCGTGATCGCGGACAGGTGCTCGACCGCGCTGAGGGCGCCCAGCGCGCGTATGGCGTACGCGCGCACAAAGGGGACCGGATCCTGGAGCGCCAGGACGGCCACCGGCCCCGTCCCTCTGCCGCCCATTCGTGCGAGCGCGTACAAGGCGGCTTTACGGACCATCGGATCGGCATCTGAAGCCAGAACTTCCAGCCGTCCGGTGACGTCCGGAGTTGTGGTGTACCGGGCGAGCAGCATCGGGCCCCAGAACCGGACGCCCGCGTCCGTTGCCGAGAGCAGCGGCACGAGCAGATGCCGGGTGTTGACGGAAGAGCTTTCGATGGCGGTGGCGATGCGGGACCGCGGATATCGCCCGGCCTTCAGCGCCTCGACGAGCAGATCGCCAGCCCGCGGGTCTTCCAGCTCGCCGAGCAGGCCGATCGTCGCCGCGAGCGCCACGCCGTTCGCGTCGGAAAGCGCGAGCGCCAGCAGTCGCCAAATGTCAGGCGCACCGGTGAGCGCCAGCGCCCGCAACGCCGCAATCCGGCGAGGCCCCCACCTGGCTTGGCGCGCGGCCGTCTGCGAGAGGCGCCCCGCGCCGACTCGACGCAGAAGGGCATCGGCAACGGCGTGATGGATGGGCCGGGGCACCGAGGCGTCGCCGCCGAGCGACCACAGGTGCGAGAGCGGCGCAGACCCGAGCGCCGCCACAGCGGCCCTGCGCCCTGCCACGCCGTTCGCGAGGTGCCGTTCGACCCGCTCCAGCACTCGACGCCGGCGCTCGAAACCGCGGCGACTCACGATGACCACGGCGGCTGTGAGGAGATAGGCGAGAGCTGCTGCCACGCATGCCCACCAGATCCATTCCGTCCGGAGGATCGGTGACATCAGAACGTTCGCCGGTAGCCGATCGAGAACATCCGGTATTCAAAGGCCGGGTCTTCGTGCGCCGAGCCCCCCCCGATCAGGATCGAGTCGCGGCGCGTCAGGCCTACCCGCGCGTGAGCGAAGCCCGCGGCGGAGTGGGATGCCCCCGAGGAAAGCGACGCAATATCGAAGATGCGGTCGCCGTACGCGAGGCCACCGCCGATGTCGAACCTCGGGCTCGCCTGGAAATTTGCGCTCAGCTGCAGGGTCGGGGAGGTGCGGCCGGTCGCCGTGTTGTGCGAGAGATACAGCCGCGCCGCGGCGTCTCCCCTTGCGTGATACCACGTCAGCGCCGGCTGTATCTGATGGATGTCCAGCCGCCGGAAGGCGAGATAGCGATATCCCGCCGAAACCACCAGCGTGCCGACGATCCGGCGCGACAGTTCTCCCTCGGCGCTGACCCGTGCGAGGAAGTCGGCGGCCGGCGTCACGCCCCCCGCCACCGCCGCGGTCCAGTCCCCCCTTCGCTTGTAGCCCCGCGCCGCCATCGCCACGTCGACCAGCGCGCCGCGCTGCTGGCGCTCCGCGGACAGAAACCATCCTCCCGTCTCGGGCCGAGTCCATCCGAGCTGCAGCCGGTCGGTGGTCCAGATGCTCTCGTTTCCCTGATTGGTCGCCGTGGCCCGATCGCGGGTCACGTCGAGACGCCACGGTGTGGCGACCGTGGGTTGCGCGGCGGCTCGCGACGGCATGGCCAGTTGCAGCAGGCAAAGGGAGACGAGAGCGCAGACGCGCGCCGAGGTGCCTGGAACCATTCCTGTTCCGAATCTGGGAGCCGGGCACGGGCCCTTAAGAGAGTCTTCATGCAGTCGTACGCCCGGAACTCCCCAACCGTCATATCGGTCGATGCGGGTCAGAGGTCCATTGTTGTCGACACTTGCGCGTCATCCTCACCGGGCTCTCAAGGGGCTCAGCCCCAATGAATACGCCCGGTTGACGATGGAACCCGCTGCCGAGTCACTCTAGGATCGGTCCGAAAACCCGGTCCCCTCAAATTGCTGCTGTTCTGCAGCAACCACTGGTCCGAAGAGGCGCGGCAGGTCAGAATGGTCCTAATGTTTCCTATTGCCTCAGCCGTATACAGGAGCTCATTATCGTGACGCAGCTATGACCGCCAAGGAAACGGTTCGCGGGCTTCTCGAACCCTCGCTGTGAGCGGCCTCCCGGAACCTCGCCTCCCCGTGCACTATGAGGTGACGCGCGCGCAGATCGTCTTTTCAGGCCTCTCGATCGCCGGGGCGTTCCTGGTGCTGGGAGCGCTCGGGGTTCGCATCGCGACGCGGCTCGATCTGTCCCGGTGGTGGGTTCCGCTGGCGTCGCTGGCCGGAATGGCGGCAGCCGATTTCGGATCCGGGCTCGTGCACTGGAGCGCCGACACCTGGGGGCGGGACGACCTCCCGGTGATCGGGCACCGCCTTCTCGTTCCGTTCCGCGTCCATCATATCCATCCCGATGATTTCCTCAGGCGGCGCTTTCTCGATACGAACGGCGACGTCGCTTTTCTTGCAGTTCCGATTCTCCTCGGTTTCCTCGTGGTCCCGCTCGACACAGTCTGGGGAGGCTCCTTCGCGGTCTTCGGCTTTGCGTTCTGCGGGATCGGGATGATGACCAACCAGATTCACCAGTGGGCGCACATGCCCATACCGCCGCGGCCGATCCGCATTCTCCAGCAGTGCGGCGTGGTTCTGCGGCGCGCCGAGCATGCGGCGCATCACGAGCGGCCGTATGACGCCCACTACTGCATCACCACCGGCTGGTGCAACCGGCCGCTCCAGGCGATCGGGTTCTTCAGGCGCCTCGAGGCCGCGATCACACGGGTCACCGGCGCGCGCCCGCGGGACGATGACCGGCGGTACGAGGAGCGGTACGGCGTTCCGGCGCCCAAGGCGGAGGCTCG
This sequence comes from Acidobacteriota bacterium, assembly GCA_031361295.1. Lineage (GTDB taxonomy): Bacteria > Acidobacteriota > Vicinamibacteria > Vicinamibacterales > 2-12-FULL-66-21 > JALZOC01. The sequence goes on from JANMCN010000183.1 coordinate 4,429, forward strand.
GGATGCTTGATCCCCCCCGCGAAAATTCCCGCAAGGCGCACCTCTCGCCCGAGACGACTGAACCGATGTCCTTCGGCTACGGCTTCATCAGCGGTCTGCTCTCCGCGATCCTGGGGATAGCCGGTTTCGGTGCCGTTCTCTGCCTTCATTTCCCCCAGTACCTCACGCACGCCGAACTGCGCTCGTTTTATTCGCTCGGGTACCTGCGGGCAATCATCCACCTGACGCTCGTCGCGGCTTTTCTCTTCGGCAGCGTCAGCGCCTTTCTCCGCGCCAACAAGGTGCTTGCCCTGACCGGCATCGGCTTCACTCTCGCAGCCGCCCTGCTTGGCGGGTCCCAGGTCCCGGTCGAGGGGAACGTCGGGAGTCGTTCCTGGCTCGGACTCGACTTCTTCGTTCTCAATCTTCTTCTCTACTCCGCAGTCTTCATTCCGCTCGAGCGGCTCTTCGCGCTGCGTTCCGGCCAGCCCGTCTTCCGCCGCCAGTGGGTGGTCGATCTGACGTATTTCTTCATCAATTCGCTACTGATTGAGATTCTGACAATCCTGACGCTCAAGCCCGCGATGGTGCTTTTCGACTGGGCGCGAGTAGGATGGGTCAGCGGGACCGTCGGATCGCTGCCGCTCTTCATTCAGGTTCCGGCGCTCCTGCTGGTCGCCGATTTCACCCAGTACTGGGTTCATCGGACGTTTCATGTCGTGCCCTTTCTCTGGCCCTTCCACGCCATCCACCACTCCGTCGACCAGATGGACTGGCTGGCGGGATCGCGGCTGCACCTGCTGGATGTGATCCTCACACGCGGGCTGACGTACGTGCCGATCTTCGTGCTCGGATTTTCGCAGCGGGCGCTGATGGTGTACGTCTTTCTCGTCGCCGCGCAGGCCACCTTCATCCATGCCAATGTCCGGTGGACCTTCCGCCCGCTGCGCAGGGTCATAGCGACACCGGCGTTCCACCACTGGCACCACAGCTCAGAGCGGGAGGCATTGGACAAGAATTTTGCCGTTCACACTCCTATCTGGGACATCCTCTTCGGGACCTACCACCTCCCGGACCGCTGGCCGACGGAGTATGGCCTCTGCGGCCGGCGCGACGTCCCAACGCGCTGGGTGACGCAGTTGTTGTATCCGTTGCGGAGGCGCTCTCGAGGCCAGTGATGTTCGGCGCGCGGTGGCTGACCCTGGATGTCAGAGATCGCAGGCCGCCTTCGGGGCTGACCATCCACGTGGTTAGCGACGGGACCAGACGCAGCAGGTCTGTGATACGCGCCCACGAACTCCTCGTCCGCCGTTTTTGAGGCGGCTGAATGGTGGCGGCGGGACCTTTCGATCTCGGTGCGGCCCGCCGCGGCTCGTGGCCGCGGGCCGATCTGGCGTAGAGTCGGCTGATGAAGCTGATCGTCCTGCCGGCCGTCTTCGTCCTCCTCCTGGCTCAGGCGGGTGTCGAAGACGCGCTGAAGCGCCCTATCCTCGCCCCGAACCAGACCCGCGTCGACACCCAGGTGTGGACGGCGTCCAAAGTGCCCGTCCTGCAGATCCCGCAGGACCCGGCCGCATGGGAGGCGTACGCGACCGGGCTCCGCCGCCGCATTCTGGACGACGTGGTGTATCGCGGCGCGGCACGCGAGTGGCGGCAGCAGGCAGTGACGGTCGAGCCGGCGGGGGAGATACGCGGCAACGGATACATCATCCGCAAGCTGCGCTTCGAGGCCGTGCCCGGCCTGCACGTGCCCGCCCTGCTTTACGAACCGTTGCCGGCGCCAGCCGCCGCGACCCCGGTCGTCCTCAGCGTCAATGGCCACGAGGGGACGGGGGTCGCCAATTCCTACATTCAGGCGCGGTGCATCAACCTGGCCAGGAAGGGGCTGTATGCGCTGAACGTGGAGTGGATCGGGCTGGCCCAGCTGGAGACCAAGGGCCTCGGCCACTACCGCATGAATCAACTGGATCTGGTCGGGACGCCTGGACTCGCCGTGTTCTACGAATCTCTGCGTCGATCGCTCGACATCGCACTATCGCTTCCGCACGTCGACCGAACCCGCGTAGGCGTCACGGGGCTTTCCGGCGGCGGCTGGCAGACCATCATGCTGAGCGCGCTGGACACGAGGGTCACACTCGCAAACCCGGTGGCTGGGTACTCGAGCTACGTCACACGGGCGCAGTGGCCGGCGACGGACCTGGGGGACTCGGAGCAGACGCCTTCCGATCTCGCGACGATCGCCGACTATCCCCATTTGAACGCGCTCGTCGCGCCTCGTCCCCTGCAGCTGACCTACAACGCCAGGGACACCTGCTGTTTCCGTGCCGATCATGCCGCCGGTCCCATGGTTCAGTGGGCTTCGCCGGTCTTCCGGCTGCTGGGTGCTGCGGACCGGTTCGCCTACTACGTCAACCACGATGAAGGGCACAACTACGAGCGCGACAACCGCGAGGCGCTGTACCGCTTCCTGCACCAGCACTTCTTCAAGGGCGGCACCGCGTTCGATCCGCATGAGATTGACGTGAGCCGCGAAATCCGCACTGTTGCCGAGCTCTCCACACCACTCCCGGCCGGCAACGCCGACTTCCAGTTCCTCGCAAGGCGCATCCTCGAGGGATTGCCGCCCCTCGGAAATCCGTCCCGCGAGCGACTGGCCGATCTCCTGCGGGCGCGACGATTCGACGTGCGGCCGGTGCTGGCTGGCGAATCGAGGGAGGCGGCCTTCTGGCAGCTGCACATGGAACACTGGACCGTACCTCTGGCGGAGCTCAGTCCCGGTGGCACGGTAGCCGGCACCACGCTTTTGCTCGCGGACGAAGGCAGGGGGTCGGCGGGCGGGGCCGCGCGACAGTTGCTCGGGGAGGGGCGTCGCGTCGCGGCGATGGATCCGTTTTACTTCGGCGAATCGGCGCTCGGCGAGCGTGACTTCCTGTTCGGGCTGCTCGTGTCGGCGCTCGGTGAGCGTCCGCTGGGCGTCCAGGCGAGTCAGGTCGCCGCGGCCGCACGCTGGCTTGCGGCACGCCACCGGAGTCCCGTCGCGATCGCCGCGCGCGGCCCCCGCACGAGCCTCATCGCATTGGTCGCCGCCGCGCTCGAGCCCGACGCCATCAGCGGCGTCGAGCTCACGGGCGGCTGGCGGACGCTGCGTGAGGTGCTCGATCGCAACCTCTCGGCCGAGGACATGCCGGAAATGTTCCCGTTTGGGCTCCTCGCGGAGTTCGACGTCGCCCAGATCGAGCATCTGGTGCGGCCACGACCGGTCCTCTATCGGTGACGTAACGACTGCCGACACGTGCTCGTGCAGGCGGCAACCGCCTGGAGGCCCGGGCAGGCAAGCCCCCTCCCACACAAGCTCGGCAGAGGCGGCGAGTCGGCACACTTCTGGCACGGTGCGTCGGGCGAAGGAGATGTTCCGCATGCGTTCTGTCGTGCTGGCCCTCGCCGCTTCCGTCGTACCAATATTCGCCTCCGCCCAGGCTCCTCCCGCCCCCGGTAACGGCGCGCCCAGTACCTCCCCGCCGCCGCCCCGTTGGGAACGGAAGGCAGAACTGTCGCTGGTGTCAGCGGGCGGCAACACCGACACTCAGACGCTCGGGGCCGGCGCCTCGCTGATTTTCCGGCCCGGCACCTGGACGACGGAAGGGCGGACGGCTTTCCTGCGGAGCAGAGCCAGCGACGCTCTGACAGCGAAGTCGTTCGTTGCCGATCTGCGCGAAGCGCGGGCGCTGACGCCCCGCGTTGAGGTCTTCGGCCGCTTTGGGTACTTGAGCGATCGTTTTGCCGGGATCGAACATCGATCGACGGTGGATGGTGGCGCCGGCTACCGGCTGCTGACCGGCCCCGTGCACTCGCTGCGCGTGGATGCGGGCCTCGGCTACTCGCGCGAAGCGAGGGTGACCGGGGACGACCTGTCGTTTCCGCTCGCGAACTTCGGGACGGCGTACAAATACACGCTCTCGAAGACAGCAGACATGAGCGATGCGGCGATACTCACGGCGCCGTTGGACAACCGCGATGCGTGGCGGTTCGGGAACGCCTTTACCTTGACGGCGACGGTCACCCGGATCCTGTCGCTGAAACTGTCGCACGACCTCAAGTTCAACCATTCTCCAGTCGCCGGATTCGAGAAAACCGATCGGCTCGCATCCGTCGCGCTGGTCGCGCGATTCTGACGACATCCGCGCAGCTGACGCTGCGCGCTGCGGACACCGCGCATCCGCGCAGTACCTAGGGCGGGCTTCAGCCCCGCCGCTCCGCCGCGTTACACGTATACTCTGACGGACGACGCCCGATTCTTCCCAATGCCGATACCGCCATCCCTGCTCGTGTGTGTCCGTTCGCTCTGCTGCGCCTGGTTACTCGGAGCTGCCGGCGGGCTCGTGCTGGCGCTGGCCGCCTGCTCGAAAGCCGACACCGCTCAGGCCCGCAGTCGTGAAGGCACGCCGAAGGCCGTGAAGGTCGACGTCGTGCGGGAGGATTCCGTGCGGCGGGCGGTCGACGTCGTGGGCACCCTGGCGGCGGTCGATCAGGTGACCATCTCTTCAGAGGCGGACGGAAAGGTGCGAGCCATCCTCGCGGATCTCGGCGACCGCGTCAGGGCCGGGCAGGTGCTCGTCCAGCTGGACAACGAGAAGCAGCAGTATACGTACGAGCAGCAGCAGGCGGCGCTCGCCCGCGCCCTCGCCCAGTACGGCGCCACCGACCCGCAGCATCTTCCGGATAACGAGAAGACACCCGAGGTGCAGAGGGCGAACGCCGATCTGGTCCAGGCTACCCAGGCGTTCGACCGCGCGACCGAGCTGTTCAAGCGGACGCTCATCTCGCAGCAGGCGCTCGACGATGCCCGGGCGGCGCTCCAGTCGAAGCGCGCGAGCTACAACGCCGCCTTGCAGAACGGCAGGAACCTCCGGGCCGGCATCCAGGCGTCGGAGGCCACCATGAAGCTGGCCGGACGCCAGTTCCGTGACACGGAGATCCGGGCCCCCTTCGACGGCTACGTCGAGCGTCGACTGGTGAATCTGGGCGAACTGGTCAAGACGCAGGTGCCCGTCATGACCGTCGTCAGGCTGACGCCGTTGAAAGTCATCGCGGAGATTCCGGAGAAGATGGCGCCGTGGATCAGCCAGGGCCAGCCCGTGACACTCCGGGTGGACGCCTATCCTGAGCGGACCTTCACGGGCAAGGTGTCGCGCATCAGCCCGGGCGTGAACACCTCGACGCGGGCATTCCCCTTCGAAGCGCTCGTGCCGAACGGCGACACCGTCCTCAAGCCCGGCACCTTCGCCAGGGTCCACATCGAGAGCGGCAAGGTGGACGCGGTGCTCACGCTGCCGTATTCGGCGCTGCAGTATCGTTACGGCGTCAACCGCGTGTTCCTCCTGGATCGCGGACGCCTGGTCATGCGTGAGCTCGCCGTCGGCGAGCGGCTCGGCGATCGCATCGAGATCCTGAGCGGGGTGCAGGCGGGCCAGCAGGTGGCCGTGACGGACGTGGACACGCTCGCGGACGGCGCCCCCGCGACCGTCGCCAGATAGGAGCCCGGGCGTGCTGTCCGAACTCTGCGTCCGCCGGCCGGTCTTTGCGACGATGCTCGTGATGTCGCTCGTCGTCCTCGGGCTGTTTTCCTTCCGCGGTCTCGGCGTGGATCTGTTTCCCAAGGCCGATCCCGCAACCGTGAGCGTCGCCCTGTCGCTCCCGGGCGCCAGCCCGGACGAGATGTCGACGTCGGTGGTCGAGCCCATGGAGGAAGCCATCAGCGGCGTCTCCGGAATCGACGAAATCCAGGCACGCATTTCGGAAGGGCGCGGCCAGATCACCGTCCGGTTCGTCCTCGAGCGCGACATCAACGACGCCTCGAACGATGTGCGGGAGAAGGTGGCGAGCGCGATTCGCAACGCGCCGCGGGAGCTGCTGCCTCCGGTCATCACGAAGGTGGATCCCGACGCCGATCCCGTGATGTCGCTCATCGTCTCGTCGAATGCGATGAGCCTGCGCACGCTCACGGAGCTGACCGACAAGCAGATTGCCCGGGTGATCCAGACCGTCAACGGGGTCGGCGAAGTCAGCCTCGCGGGCGGCCGCGGCCGCGAAATTCACATCGTCGCCGATATCGAGAAGCTCAACTCGTACGGGTTGTCGCTCTCGCAGGTGCGCGACGCCGTGGTCGCCGAGAACGTGGAAATCCCTGGCGGGACGGTCGAACAGGACAAAGGCCAGCTGCTCCTGCGCACGCTCGGCCGCGTGGACGCCGCCTCGGGCTTCAACGACATCGTCGTGGCGACGAGGAACGGGACGCCGATCCGTGTCTCGGACGTGGGGCATGCGGAGGACACGTTCCAGCGGCCGACGAGCGCCGTGTGGCTCGGCGACACGCCCGCCGTCATGCTCGACATCCGGCGCGCGATGGGGGAGAACACCGTCGCCGTCATCGAGGGGGTGCGGGCCAGGCTCGAGACGATTCAGCGCTCGCTCCCCGGCACGGTCAAGGTCACGGTGATCCGCGACGATTCGCGGTTCATCTACGCGTCGATCGCCTCGCTCGAAGAGCACCTGGTGTTCGGCGCGCTCTTCGCGACGATCGTCGTGATGCTGTTCATCCGGAACATCCGGGCCGTCCTCATCTCCGCCCTGGCGATTCCGGCGTCGATCATCTCGTCGTTCACGCTGATGAACATCATGGGGTTCACGCTGAACAACATGACCCTGCTCGGCATCACGCTCGCGGTCGGCATCGTGATCGACGACGCCATCGTCGTCCTGGAGAACATCTTCCGGTACATCGAAGAGAAGAACTGCACCCCGTTCGAGGCCGCCATCCAGGGAACACGCGAAGTCGCGCTGGCGGTCATGGCGACGACACTGTCGCTCGTCGTGATCTTCCTGCCGATCGCGTTCATGAACGGATATGCGAAACGGTTCATCAACCCGTTCGGCTGGACGATCGCGTTCGCCATCCTCGTGTCGATGCTCGTGAGCTTCACGCTGACTCCGATGCTGAGCTCCAGGTTCCTGAAGCTGTCGGACGCCGAAGCCGACCAGAAGAGCAAGGAACTCGGATTTTTTCACTGGCTCGACGGGTGGTACACGAGGCGGGTGAACTGGGCCCTCGATCACCCCGGTCTGATCATCGCGCTGTCGGTCGTCACGGCGCTTCTGACCTTCCCGCTCAACCGCATGGTCGGCCGCGAGTTCGTGCCGACCGAGGACATGGGCGAATGGACGATCCACGTGGATGCGCCCGAGGGCACGTCACTCGCCGGGACGAGCGAGGTGGCCTTCACACTGCTCGAAGAACTCAAAGGCATCGAGGGTGTCGCGCAGATCGAGCCCTCCGTGGGCGTGTCGGCGAACCTCAGCTCGCCGACCCACATCCATTTCCTCTGCCAGGCGCTGCCCATCGGCGAGCGCAGGCACACGCAGGCTCAGATCATCACGGAAATGCGGCGTCGTCTCGCGGCCCACCCGGGGTACCGGCCCAGCATCAGCTCGCGCACGGCGCTCGGCGCCGGAGAGGGCACCGGCGGCTTCGCCATCGCCGCCAACATCCTCGGACCCGATCTCGCTCAGATCGCGGAGTACTCGAAGCGCGCGCTCGAGGCGGGGCTGAAGGTGCCGAGCCTCACCGAGGTCAAAATCGGACTCAACGTCTCGAACCCGGAGGTCCACGTCGCCGTGGATCGGAAGCGGGCGGCGGATCTGGGCGTCCGCATGGCGACGATCGGCAACACGCTTCGTCTGGCGGTCTCGGGGGACGATCAGATTTCTTTCTTCAAGGAAGGGCAGGAGCAGTACCCCGTGAAGATCCGCGTGCTGGAGACCCAGCGACGGGACATCCAGGAGATCGGGCGGCTGACGGTGCCCTCTGCCACCGGACCCGTGCGCATCGACAACATCGCGCGCCTCGAGCGAGGCCTCGGGCCGACGACCCTGCAGCGATCGGACCGGCAGTTCACCGTCAATCTCATCGCCGACGTGGCGCCCGGGCACGCGCTCGACGAAGCGTCGAACGACGTTCGCGCGCTCATCGCGGACCTCCACATGCCGCCCGGATACAGCGCCAGGATGCAGGGACAGACACGCAACCTCGACGAGACGACCGACAACCTGATGATGGCCATCGCGCTTGCCAGCGTGTTCGTCTACATGGTGCTGGCCGCGCAGTT
>JANMCN010000199.1:0-24801 GCA_031361295.1 Acidobacteriota bacterium
CAGCGTGAACAGCAGGATCGGCAGCTGGCCGAGGAAGTCGTCGAGCCCGAGGAAAAACGAGGATTTCGTGAGGTCGAAGACCAGCCAGCTCTGCGCGACCTTCTGCATCCACGTGCCGACCGTCGAGGTGAATGCCCCGAACCAGAGCACGCGGAAATCCCGGTACGTAAATGCCGTGAGCGTGCGCTGCAGGAGCGGGTGGCTGAAGGGCACCGGGGTGCCGCAGCCGGTCTGCGGCGCGGGCTCGGCCTTCATGTGCAGCGGAGTGGACAAGAGACACCTATCTTAACAGCCAATTTCATCAGGATTTAGGCGGGGAGACGGTCCCGCTTGATCCTGTCGGGCGCCGCAACTATACTCGCGGCACGACAGGCGAATAAAAAGCGAAACACATGGCCGCCCGCGCCGAAATCGAATCGCTCTTGAGAGCCCGGAAGCTCGACGTCACGCTGACGTCCGCCGCCCCATGGGCGCGGAACCGGCGCGACGGCGCGCCGACCGGGATGGTCTCGCTCGACGAGGCGCTTGGAGGCGGGCTGCCGCGCGGTCACCTGTCGGAAGTCGTCGGCCCGCGCTCCGCCGGACGGACGACCGTGATCTGCCGGATGCTCGCCGCCGCGGCCGCGCGCGGCGAGGCGGTGGCGCTGATCGATGCCAGCGATCGATTCGATCCGGCATCCGCCGAGGCCTCGGGGCTGGATCTGTCGCAGCTGTTGTGGGTCCGCGACAGCGGGGATGCGACGCGCGCACTGAAAGGGATGAATCTCGTCCTCCAGGCCGGCGGCTTTGGCGTTGTCGCCCTCGACCTTGCGGATGTGCCGGGCTCCGCCGTGCGGCAGTTTCCGCAGACGACCTGGATGCGGATCGGGCGGGTCATCGAAGGCAGCCAGACCGCCGCCGTGCTCATCGGCGCCGAGCGGATTGCGCGGAGCCCCGGCGGCGTCACGATCGCACTCGAGGCGTCACGGCCCGAGTGGTCCGGGGCCGCGGACCGGGCCCGGCTGCTGCGCGCGCTGACGCTGCGCCCACGCGTGGTCGGCGGGAAGATCTGAGGGCCTCATGCGGATTCCCTCGTACGACGACCTCACGCCCTCGATTCCCGACATCACGCCGCGCGACACCCTCGCGCACGTGCACCGGATCCTGCCGTCGCGCGAAGCCGACGCGGGCGGGAGGGCGCGGCCCTGTGCCGCGGCGCCGGGGCAGCTCTTTGCCTGCCTCCGTTCGGCACGCCCCCCGGGTGTGCTGATGGCGATCGCGCGCGAGTTCTCGCCGCGTGTGGAGCGCCACGGGGCGTGCTGCGTGCTCGACGTGAGCGGGCTGGGCGGATTGATTGGCGATCCGCGGGCGATCGGCGAGGCGCTCGCGGCAGCCGCGGACGACCACGGGCCCGGCATTCGCGTCGCCGTCGCGCCGACGCAGACGGCGGCGCGTCTGATGGCGATCGTGCACCCGAGGGTGACCGTGCTGGCCGGCGAGGTCGCAGCGCCGTTGTCACACGTGCCGATCCGGGCGCTGGGCGTGCTCATCGACGAAGACGGCGTCGCGCCAGGCGCTGGGCGGACGAGGGCGGCGGCGCGCGCGCAGGCCACGGCCGCCAGACTCGAGACGCTCCACCGATGGGGACTCGCGACGCTCGGCGAGGTCGCGACGCTGCCGTCGGACGCGCTCTTCGAGCGGATGGGGCAGGCGGGACTGGTGCTGCAGCGCCTCGCGCGCGGCGACGACGCGGCGCCGCTCGTGCCCGATCCGGGGATCCCGCGGTTCCTGCAATCGATCGCGCTCGAGTGGCCGATCGAGGCACTCGAGCCGTTGTCGTTCGTCCTCGCGCGCCTGCTGGATCCCCTGTCGGAAGCGCTCGCCCGCGCGGATCGCGGCGCGGCGGCGATCCGGCTCGACCTGCGCCTCGTCGATCGCACCACCGTCGGGCGCGTGCTGCAGCTGCCCGCGGCGATGCGCGATTCGAAGGTGCTGCGGACGCTGCTGCTGCTCGATCTCGAATCGCATCCGCCGTCCGCCGGCATCGATATCGTCACGATCGAGATCGATCCCGCGCCCGCGCGCATCATCCAGTATTCACTGCTCGAGCGTGCCGTGCCGTCGGTGGAAACGCTGGCGACGCTCACTGCGAGGCTCGGCGCCCTCGTCGGCGAGACGCGGTGCGGATCGCCCGCGCTGCTCGATACGCATCGTCCGGACGGATTCGCCATGCGGCCGTTTGCGCCCGAATCGCGAGCGGCGGCGCAATCCCGGCCACGTGTCCTTCCGTCTGCAGGCGGCAGCCAGGGCCCGAGTCCCGGGTCCCGAGCCCCGCATCCCGAGTCCCCGCCGTCGCTCCAGGGGGAGAGCTCTGCGAGCTTCGGCGCGGCAGGCCGAGCCCCGGGTTTGCGTCGGTTCCGCCCGCCGGTCGCCGTGCGCGTGACCCTCGAACGTGGCCGGCCGGTGCGCGTGGCGATCGATCGGCGGGGGATGCCGGGCGGAGAGGTGGAGCAGCAGGCCGGGCCCTGGCGGACATCCGGCGCGTGGTGGGCCCCGGGGGCCGCGCCGTGGGACCGCGACGAGTGGGATGTCGCGCTCAGCGACGGCGCACTCTGCCGGCTGTTCCACGATCGGTTGATCGATCGATGGTTCCTGGACGGCGTGTTCGATTAACCCCGCGTCAGTTGATGTGCCCGTGTACAGCGAACTCCACGCCTCCTCCGCGTTCTCGTTTCTCGACGGCGCATCGCTGCCCGAAGCGCTCGTCGATCGCGCCGCCGCGCTCGGGTACCCGGCGCTGGCGCTGCTCGATCGCGACGGCCTCTACGGGGCGCCGCGGTTCCACCTTGCGGCCAAACGGGCGGGGATCAAAGCCATCATCGGCGCCGAGCTGACGATGGGGGTGGGGACGACCGCGTCCGTGTTCCGGCTTCCGGTCCTCGTCGAATCCTCCGACGGGTACCGGAACCTGTGTCGCCTGATTACGCGCATGAAACTGCGGGCGCCCAAGGGCGAAGGATCCCTGGCGCTCGAGGACCTCGATGGCCACGTCGGCGGCCTCGTGGCGCTCGTCGGCCGCGCCGCGTTGAGCGGCCGGCGCTACGGCGTCGGCGGCCTCGTGGATCGCCTCGTCGGGACGTTTGGCCGGCCGAACGTGTGCGTGGAAGTGCAGCGGCACCTGCTGCGGGATGAAGAAGCCGACAATCAGGCGCTCATCGAGCTCGCCTCGGCCTTCCACGTCCCGGTCATCGCGACCAATGGCGTGCGCTTCGCGCAGCCGTCGGATCGCCCGCTGTACGACGTGCTCACGTGCATCCGTCACAAGACGACGCTCGAGCGCGCCGGACGGCGGCTGGCGTGGAACGCCGAACGCTACCTGAAGCCGCCCGACGCCGTGGCCCGCTTGTTCTCGGACATGCCGCGCGCGGTGGCGGCCGCGGGCGAGGTGGCCGATCGTCTCGCCTATTCGATGGCCGATCTCGGCTACCGGTTCCCGGAATACCCGGTGCCGGCCGGAGAGACGATGGGATCGTTCCTCCGGAAGATCACGCAGGCGGGCGCGCGCGAACGGTATCGGCCGTACCACGAGCGTGCGCGCCGGCAGGTCGAGCGCGAGCTCGATCTCATCGACAAGCTCGATCTCGCCGGCTACTTCCTCATCGTGTGGGACATCGTCAATTATTGCCGGCAGCACGCGATCCTCGTGCAGGGGCGTGGGTCCGCCGCCAACAGCGCCGTCTGCTACAGCCTTGGTATTACCGCCGTCGATCCGGTGGGCATGGATCTGCTGTTCGAGCGCTTCCTGTCGGAGGAGCGCGGAGAGTGGCCGGACATCGATCTCGACCTGCCGAGCGGCGATCGACGCGAGCGGGTCATCCAGCATCTGTACGACAAGTACGGCGATCGCCGCGCCGCGCCGGCGGGCCGCGCCATCGGCACGGGCGCACCGCCGGTGCCGCCGGGGATCAGTCTCACGGGACCTCGCATCGCGATGACGGCAAACGTCATCACCTATCGCGGTCGGAGCGCCGCGCGCGAGGTGGGCAAGGTGCTCTCGCTCGAGACCTCGCAGATCGATCGCCTCGCGAAAGCGATGAACCACTTCGAGTGGGTGGATCCGAAGGAGACGCTCGCGCGCAACCTGGACGACGTGGGCCTCGACCTGCAGCATCCGACGATCCAGACGTTCGGCCGGCTCTGGCGGTCGATCCAGGATCTGCCGCGCCATCTCGGTCAGCACTCGGGCGGGATGGTCATGTCCCATGGCCGGCTGGATGATGTGGTGCCGCTCGAGAATGCGAGCATGCCCAACAGGGTCGTCGTGCAGTGGGACAAGGACGACTGCGCGGATATGGGCATCGTGAAGGTCGATCTGCTCGGCCTCGGGATGATGTCGGTGCTGCAGGATGCCCTGGAGCTCGTGAACACCACGCACGACGCGCCGCGTGATTCGGGACCAGGGGGGCGGGGCTCGGATCCCGAGAACGGGGCGCTCGACCTGGCGCACCTGCCGCCGGACGATCCGGCGGTGTATCGCATGCTCCAGGAAGCGGACACGATCGGCATCTTCCAGGTCGAATCGCGCGCGCAGATGGCGACGCTCCCCAGGCTCAGGCCCGAGCGGTTCTACGACATCGTGGTCGAAGTCGCGATCATCAGGCCCGGCCCCATTGTCGGCCAGATGGTGCACCCGTTCTTGAAGCGGCGGCAGGGCCTGGAGACCGTCACGTATCCGCACCCCTCGCTCGAGCCGATCCTGGCGCGCACGCTGGGCGTGCCACTCTTCCAGGAACAGCTGCTCAGGATCGCGATGGTGGCGGCCGGATTCTCCGGCGGCGAGGCCGAGGAGCTGCGCCGCGCGTTCGGCTTCAAGCGATCGGAGCACCGCATGCAGCAGATCGAAGGGAAGCTGCGCGCCGGGATGGCGAAGCAGGCGATCACCGGGGCGGCTGCCGACGAGATCATCCGGGCGATTACGTCGTTCGCGCTGTACGGGTTTCCGGAGTCGCATGCGGCAAGTTTCGCGCTGCTCGTGTATGCGAGCGCGTACTTGAAGGCGCATTATCCCGCGGCGTTCTACACCGCGCTCCTCAACAACCAGCCGATGGGGTTCTACCATCCGGCGACGCTCGTCAAGGATGCGCAACGGCATGGTGTCCGGTTCGCCCCCATCGACGTCCAGGAGTCCGACTGGACGTGCCGCGTCGATCGCGACGGGCGCGTGCGGCTCGGGCTCATGTATGTCAACGGGCTCCGGCAGGACGTGGGCCGAGCCCTGGCGGCGGCATCGGACGACCCATCGACGAGACGTGAAACCGGCGCCGCCGGTCATCACGAGCGGGCGGCCCACACCCCCGAGCATGAGGCGCCGCAGGCCGACCGCTGCCCGAAATGCGGCTGCGACGATCACTCGATGCTCGAAGCGACGCTGCCCGACGGATACTTCTGCAACATCTGCGCGCACGAATGGACCACATTCGGAGTTCGGGATTCGGGGCTCGGGGTGCGGGACTCGGGGCTCGGGCCCCGGGCCGCAGAACCCGGAACCCGTCTCGAACCCCGAACCCGGAACCCCGAACCTCGTTTTGCGTCCCTCGCCGATCTCATCGCCCGCACCAGGGTCCGTCGTGACGAACTCGCGACCCTGGCGGATATCGGTGCACTGAACGCCTTCGGCTTCGATCGACGCAGCGCGCTCTGGCAGGTCGAGCGCGCGGTCCGCCCATCGGGCGAGCTGTTCGCCAGCCTTGACGACGGAGAGGCACATCGCCGTGCCCGACGCACGAGTCCCGAGTCCCCGCCGTCGCTCCAGGGGGGTGCCGCTGAGAGCTTCGCGGCAGGCCGCGTGCCGAGTCCCGAGTCTCCGTTACGCCCGATGTCGCCGTCCGAACGCCTGATGGCCGATTACGCCGGAACGAGCCTGACGATCGGTCCGCACCCGCTGGCGCTCCGGCGTGCGGAACTGGCGATGCGCGGCGTGGTGCGCGCGAGCGATCTTCCGCAGGCACGCAACGGGCGGCGTGTCCGGATTGCTGGCGCGGTGATCACGCGGCAGCGGCCCGGCACCGCGAAGGGGTTCGTGTTTCTCACGATCGAAGACGAAACCGGCATCGCCAATGTCATCGTGCGGCCCGACCTGTTCACGGCGCAGCGCCGCGCCATTGTCGGGGAACCGTACCTGCTGATCGAAGGCACGCTGCAGATCCAGGACGGTGTCACGTCGGTCAAGGCCGAACGCGTGATCGGTCTGTCCGGCGGCGGTCCGGAGCCTCAGTCCCACGATTTCCGATAACAGGCCGCGGGTCCACCGGGCATGTGGCGGCAAGGTTGAGCTATTGGCCCATCTATTGCACAATCGCGGCTGGACTGGAGCGGCACACGGCTGCCAGCCCGACACGCCAGGGTCGCCGGCTCGGACCCGGCAGCTCGAGCCACGACACCAGGGGATGGATCAGGGTGCAGCGAGTGAACAGACAGGCATCGGCGTCGCGGAACGTCATCACAGCCTCTGCATGCGCGCTGTGCATTGCGGTGGCGCTGCTCCTCGTGTCGTGCGCGAGGACGATCAAGTCCACGCTGCCCGGGCCCCCTTCGGCCGGCCAGCTGGCGGAGTTATGGGTCCGCCCTGAACCGAACCGGGACTTGTTCTACGGCGTCGGCGGCAAGACGCTGGCCCCCGACCCGGCGGCGCGCTACACGGTCATCGAGATCAAGCGGTCCGGCTATAGCAGCGGCTACACCGTGAGAGACGACGCCAGCCGCGAATGGAGCGTCAAGTTCCCTCCCGAGGCGTCGACGGAGACCGCGGCGTCACGCATCCTCTGGGGCATCGGCTATCACCAGCCGCCGGTCTATTACGTGGCGACCTGGAACGCCCGGAAGGCGACCTCGCCGAATCCCCAGCTGCCCGCGCGGTTCCGCGAGAAGAAACCGGACCTGCACGGTCTCGATGCGAAGGATGCGTGGTCGTACTTTCAGAACCCCTTCGTCGGCACGCACGAAATGAACGGGCTTCTCGTGCTCCAGGCCATGCTCGGGAACTCGGACCTGAAGGATCCGCAGAATGTCCGCTACAAGCTGAAGGACACGTTCGAGGGCGCCAGGCAATGGTACGTGGCGCGCGATCTCGGCCAGACCTTCGGCCGGACCGGCGTCCTCGATGCGCCGCGCGGCGATCCGGCCGTGTTCGAGCAGACGCCGTTCATCCGGGGTGTCGCGGCCGGGAAAGTGCAACTCGAGTACCGGGGCCGCCACCGCGCCCTCTTCAAGAACATCACCCCGGCGGACGTCCGCTGGATCTGTACCCAACTCTCGCACCTCACGGACGCGCAGTGGCACGACGCGTTCCGCGCGGGCGGATTTGCGACGCCCACCGCCGAGCGCTTCATCACGCGCATGAAGCAGAAGATCGGCGAAGGGCTCGCGCTGAAGGACTGATGCGGCACCTCTCCACCCCTCGCCTCGTCTCCGCCGTCCTGCTTGCGCTCGCACTGACGCCGGGCCTTGCCGCGGCGCAGCCGTCCAAGCAGGTCGAGCGCGCCCAGACCGATGCGTTCAAGCAATCGCTCGAAGGTGGCGCGGACAAGATCAACCCCATGCACGAGATTTACGCGGCGATGATCCGGTTGCCGCTCGCCGCGCTGCTCGGGACGGCGCTCGCGCTCCGTCCCCGCAGGAAGGGCACGCCCCCGCGCGACCAGGCGGTCATCCAGACCCAGATCGTCCTCGCGGTCGTGGGCGCCGTCATCATGCTGGTCGTCGGCGCCAGCCTCGCGCGCGCCTTCGGCATCGTCGGTGCGGCCAACCTGATTCGGTATCGTTCGAAGATCGACGACCCGAAGGACGCCGTCGTGATGCTCGGTTCGCTCGCCGTGGGGCTCGCCTCCGGCGTCGGGCTGTACGCCCTCACGACGTTTTCGACGCTGTTCCTCGTCGCCCTGCTCTGGGTGATCGAGTCGTTCGAAGCGGAGTCGAGAAAGCGCTTCTCGCTCAACATCAAGGCCGGCTCGGACACGGACGCGCTCCGCCCGAAGGTGGAGGGGATCCTGAAACGCTTCGCCCTCGAGTTCGAGCTTCGCACCTCGTCGGACGAAGAGCTCTGCTACGATGTGCAGGTGCCACTGGCGGTTCCAACCGATCGCGTGTCGAACGCCATCCTCCGGCTCGATCCCGAAGGCCACGCCGCCGTCGAGTGGTCCGAGAAGAAGAACAAGGCCAAGTGAAGCTCATCATCCAGCCGGACGACGGCATTACGCCGCTGGTCAAGGCGGTCCGGAAAGCCAAGCGGCGCGTCGACATCCTGATCTTCCGGTTCGATCGGCCCGAGCTCGAGAAGGCCCTCGAAGCTGCGGTGACGCGCGGCGTCAACGTCCGCGCGCTCATCGCGCACACGAACCGCGGAGGCGAAAAGATCCTGCGCAAGCTGGAACTGCGGTTGCTCGACGCGGGCGTGTCGGTGGCGCGCTCGGCCGACGACCTGCCGCGGTATCACGGCAAGATGATGCTCGTCGACGACACGCTGCACGTGTTCGGGTTCAACTACACCAAGCTCGACATCGAGAAGAGCCGGAGTTTCGGCGTGGCCACCAAGGACAAGCGCCTGGTCAAGGAGGCCACGGCGCTCTTCGAGGCGGACTGCACGCGGCAGGCGTACGCCCCCTCGCACGACCGGCTCGTCGTGAGCCCGGAATCGTCGCGCGCGGTCCTGACGGCCTTCATCAAGAAAGCCCGGAAGCAGCTGCTGATCTACGACACGAAAGTGAGCGACCGCCTCATGCTCCGGCTGCTCTCCGAGCGGGCGAAGGCCGGTGTGGAAATCCGGATGTTCGGCAAGGTGGGGAAAGGCGCCGCCGGCATCGACGCGCGAAAGCTCCCGGACCTGCGGCTGCACGTACGGGCGATCATCCGCGACGGGACGGCGGCGTTCATGGGCAGCCAGAGCCTGAGGAAGCTGGAGCTCGATGGGCGGCGCGAGGTCGGCGTCATCGTGCGCGACGCGACAGTCGCGCGGAAGATGATGGACGTCTTCGAGAGCGACTGGTCGCACACGCCGCAGGCCGTGGAAGAGGCCGAGAACCGGGCGAAGGCCAAGGAAAAAGAAGCCGCCGACGAGAAAGAGAAAGCTATTTCCGGCGCGTAATCACTCCGGAGTCGAACACCTTCCCGGCGCGAGAGACCGCGTCGAACCACATCTGGTCTCCGTTGATCTCCGCGGCCAGGAAGGCCTGGTCCGTGTCGTTGCCCGCCGCGGTCAGCCCCGAACTCTTGTCGATATTGCCCTTGCGCAGCTGCCCGCCTGATCCACAGACGAAATACACGATGCCCTTCTGCGGCTTGATCCGTTCGTAGAAGTGATCGTGGCCCGTGAGGACCACGCTGACGTTGTACGTCACGAAGAGCGGCTCGAGCACCTCGCGGAGGCGCTGATCCGAGCCGTGCCGGTCGCCCGACGAGTACGGCGGATGATGGAAGAACACGATCTTCCAGGGCTCGCGCGAGTCTTTCAGCTCCTTCTCCAGCCAGGCGACCTGCGGCGGGTCCATGTACGTGCTTTCGAGGGCGAAAAACCTGACGTTCTGTTTCGCCTTGAACGAGTAATACAGCTTCCCGTCCATGTTGAACTGCTTGTAGTACCGCTGCTCGCGCGCATCGTGGTTGCCGAGCGACGCATAGAACTTGACGCCCGCCTCCAGCAGCGGGCCATACGGATCCTCGAACTTCGTCTTGAAATCCTGGGGCCGCTCCGAACCGTAGAGATTGTCGCCGACGAGGGTCACGAGCTCGTACGGGAACACGTCGTGGACGCGCTTCATCTGCTTGGCGAGATCGTATTGCTCCGTGCTGCCCGTGCCGAAGTCTCCCAGCACCGCGAACTTGAGAGAGTCGTTCCGATTCGGCAGCGTCAGGGCCAGTGGCGACGCCGACGCCTGCGGTGCTGGTGTGGCGGGGGACCCCGTGCCCGTCGTCATCAACACGAGGACGACAGTCGCTGCGGCGGCGGAGAGGCGCGTGAACATATCGAGGTCCGGTCCTATGAGGGGAGGACGTTTTCGATCACGTCGATGATGAGGTGCGCGTGTTCGTCCATCAGGATGAGATGCCTGCCGATGAAACGGAATTCGAGTGCGTCGGGGAGGCGCGGAAGACCCTGCAGGACCTGCGGAGGCACAGTCGAGAGCGGCACCGTGTCGGGATAGCGCCCGTTGATCGTCAGCTTGATGGGGCCGGGGTTCTCGTCCATGATCGATGCCTTCAGCGCGGCGCCGTCGCGTCCGCCGAAGACCTGCGCCATCAGCTGCTGAACGACCGCCTTCACATCGGGCGTGAAAATGCTGCCGGCCGTGGCGCCGGCGCGGGCCTCCTGCACCAGTCGCGCGAAGGCGCGCTGGTGGCTGTCGATCTGCTGGGGGGTCGCCTCCTTCGGCAGCTTCGGCAGCGTGGCTTCCAGCTTGTCGTGGAGCGCGGCGTACTCCTTCACCCGCGTCTCGAAGTCGTGCAGCACCGGCGCGTCGGTGCTGTTCGGCCGCGTGGCGGTCGACGCGCCCGGTGCGCCCTGTGCCGCCGGCGCGGTCGCGGCGGGAGTGTCGGCAGACGCCGGCCGGGCCGCGTCCCCAGCCCCCGGTGGCGCCGGCCGGCTGCACGCGCCTCCGGCCAGCACGGCTGTCAACGAGAGCGCCATTCCCGCGCGGTCAGACCATCGACCCATGCTGCCCACCTTTGCTCACCCGCGATAATTGCCGAACTGCAAGGCGACGCCGAAGTCGTGTTCCCGCAGGAGCCGCATCGCTTCCTGCAACTCGTCCTTGGAGGGGGAGGAGACTCGCACCTGGTCAGCCTGGATGGACGCCTGGACCTTTTTGAGCTTGTTGTCCTTCAGGAACTTGACGATATCCTTCGCCGCCTCGGTCGGGACCCCCTGCTGGAGCGTGATCACCCGGCGCACGGTATCGTTCGCCGCGCGTTCGACGTCGCCAGGCGTGAGGTTTTTCGTCGGCACGCCCCGGCGCACCATCCGCCCCTGCAGGATTTCCCACAGCGCCGTCATCTTCATGTCGTCATCCGCAGTCAACGTCAGCGTGTTGGCCGCGCGATCGAGATCGATCGCCGCACGCGATCCCTTGAAGTCGTAACGCTGCGCGACCTCTTTCCGGGCCTGGTTGACGGCATTGTCGACCTCCTGGAGATCCACACCGGAGGTGATGTCGAACGACGCGCTATTCGCCATACGGGATGATTCGAACTCGGCAGTGAGATGTTTGGGGACGGAACGGCATGAAACCGCGCGAAGTATATCAGCAGGCCGGCGCCCGCGGCCACGTGCACCAACACACGCAGCCGGCCGGTGGCCTCGCGGACCGCCGTTGAGCTTGTCGCACGGCACCGTCCATGGGACAATCATCACTTACCCACACAGCCGGCCCGAGCGGCAGCTCTGTACTGCCTGGAGATCTGCGTGCACCACGACGATCAGCGTCCCCGTTCTGCGTTTCTGCCCAGACGCGCGTTTCTCGGTCTCGGTGTCGCGGCAGCCGCCGCGGCGCTCGTCCCCTCCCGGGTGCAGGCGTCAGACCTGATGCGCGCTCCGGAACGGGTCCTCTCGTTCTTCCACACCCATACCGGCGAACGGCTCAGAGTGGCCTACCGCCGCGGCGGCGAATACCAGCCGCAGGGGCTCGCCGACGTGAATCACATCCTGCGCGACTTCCGCGTGGACGAAACCCGGGCGATCGACCCCGGACTCCTGGACCTTCTGCACGAGCTCGGCGGAACGCTCGGCACGGATCAGCCCTTCCACGTCATCTCGGGATATCGGTCGCCCGAGACGAACCGGATGCTCCGCGAACGTGGCGGCGCAGCGACGGGAGTCGCGTCGCACAGCCTTCACATGGTGGGGCAGGCGATCGACATCCGCGTCCCCGGCGTGACGCTGCCGCATCTGCGCGACGCGGCGCGCGCGCTCAAGATCGGCGGCGTGGGGTTCTATCCGGATCTCGATTTCGTGCACGTCGACGTGGGCCGCGTACGGTACTGGTAGCGACGATCGATCGGCCGCCGCGCCGGGCGGATCTTTCACGCGACCCTCGCTGCGGGTAGAATCACACGTTCAAGATGATCGAAAAACGGCGTTCCAAGATTGAAGGGTCCGGCGTCTTCGCCACCCAGCCCATCCCCAAGAACACGCGGATCGTCACCTACGACGGCGAGAAGATCCGCAACCGCGAGAGCCTGAAGCGGGAGATCCGCTACCTGAAGCAGGGCCATATCTGGTGCTTCAAGTTGAACCGCCTCTACGTCCGCGACGCGGCGGTCGGCGGAAACGTCGCCCGCTTCATCAATCACTCCTGCACGCCGAACTGCTACACCCAGGTGACGGGCGACACCATCTGGGTGCGCGCCGCGCGTAACATCCGCACAGGGGAGGAGCTCACGTACAACTACCTGACGGACGGTGCGCAGTCCATTCCGTGCCGCTGCAGGCCGGGGTGCAAGGCCATGCTCTGATGCGCGTGTTCTACCTTCACGGCTTTGCCTCGTCGGCGAAGTCGTCCAAGGCCATGTTTTTTGCCGGGAAGCTGGCGACACCCAGCGTCACGTTCGAGGCGCCGGACCTGAACGAACCCGATTTCTCGACGCTGACGATCACGCGGATGGTCGCGCAGGTCGTGCACGCCATCGACGCCGGCACCGACCCGGTCGCGCTCATCGGCTCGAGCCTGGGCGGCTTCGTCGCCGTGCAGGCTGCGCTGCAGCGCCCGTCCATCATCCACCGTCTCGTGCTGCTGGCTCCCGCGCTCGACGCCGGGAGGCGTTCGATCCCCGCGCTGGGTGAGAGTGGCCTGGCCGCATGGAAGGCATCGGGCACCCTCGACGTGTTCCACTACGGCTACGACAGGATCGTGCCGCTCCGCTACGAACTCTACGCGGATGCGGGCCGCTACGATTGCCTCGACGCCCGGCTGGCCATGCCGGTGCAGGTCTTCCAGGGACGTCGCGATGCGGCGGTGGATCCGGCCGTCGTCGAGAGCTGGTCGCGCAGCCGTCCGTACGTCGATCTCCACATGCTGGACGACGACCATCAGCTGCACGCCAGCCTGGACGATATCTGGACGGAGACGGAGGGCTTTCTCTTCGGCCCGTCGTCCTACCAGCAGATCCCCTGATACTGCGCCGGAATCTCGGCCCGATCCGTCTTGACCCTGACGAGGTCCACGACCGTCTGCTCGGGCCGTGTCCTCTTGAGCGCGTCGCCGAACTCGGGTGCGTTGTTCCCGACGACGATGACGTCGGAGTGGGCGATCACGTCGTCGATGTCCTCGCAGAGCAGCGAGGAGAGGTGCGGAATCTGCTTGGTGATGTACTCCTTGTTGGCGCCGACGAGCCGTGCCATCGACACGTTCCTGTCGTAAATCCGGAGCTCGTAACCTTTCCCGAGGAGCGCTTCCGCGAGGATGACGATCGGGCTTTCGCGCAGGTCGTCCGTGCCGGCCTTGAAGCTGAACCCCAGCAGGCCGACCCGCTTCTTCCCGCTCTCCATGACCTGGTCGAGGGCATGCTGGATCTGGAGCTGGTTGCTGCCGAGGATCGACTGGATGACCGGCATCTCCAGGTCCACTTCCTTGGCCCGGTACTGGAGCGCCCGCACGTCCTTCGGAAGACAGGACCCGCCGAAAGCGAAGCCCGGTTTCATGTAATACGACGACAGGTTCAGCTTCTCGTCCCGGCAGAAGATGTCCATCACCTCGTGGCTGTCGATGTCGACCCGCTTGCACAGGTTGCCGATTTCGTTCGCGAAGCAGACCTTCAGGGCGTGCCAGGTGTTGCTCGCGTACTTGATCATCTCGGCGGTCCGGATGCTCGTGTTGACCATGGGCGCGTCGACGCGCCCGTAGAGCGCCTGTGTGGGCGTCGCGTCCGACTGGTAGTTGTGGCCGACGAGCGTCAACGGAGGATTGCGGAAGTCGTGAATCGCCGTCCCCTCGCGGAGGAACTCCGGATTCACGGTGACTCCGAAGCCGGTGCCGTATTTCTTGCCCGACGCTTTCTCCAGCGTCGGAATCACCAGGTCGTGCGTGGTGCCGGGGAGCACCGTGCTGCGGACCACGACGACGTGGTACGCGTGCTTCTCGTTCAGCGCCTCGCCGATCTGTTCGCAGACCCGCTCCAGGTAGGACAGGTCCAGGCTTCCGTTCTTCCGGCTCGGGGTGCCGACGCACAGCAGGGACAGGTCGGTCGCGTTCACGGCCTCCGCCGTGCTCGTGGTGGCGCGCAGGGAACCGTTGGCCGCTCCCGCGCGAATCAGCTCGTCGAGCCCCTTCTCGACGATGGGGCTGCGCCCTTCGTTGAGACTGGCGACCTTGTCGGCATTGACGTCGACCCCGACGACCGTGTGTCCGTCAGCGGCGAACGACGCCGCCGACACGCTGCCGACGTACCCGAGACCGAAAACTGAAACCTTCATCGCTCTCAATCCTCCGAGAATCCAAATCACACCGCTGCAGAATTCATCGCTAAGCGGTCCGTTCGAGTCCCGCGCGGTCGGGAGTGCGGACAACGCGCCGAAGCGCTTCTTCGAAGTCCTGGGCGACGGCCGCCCAGTCGTACCGTTCGACCACGACGCGCCGGGCCTCTCGTTCGATCGCCCGCCGTGCGTCGCCGTCGCGAATCATGTGGACCACCGCCTGGGCGAAACGCGCCGGCTCGTCCGCGATGACGATGTTCTGGCCCGAGGTGACCGGGAGACCCTCGGCGCCCACCGTGGTGGAGACGACCGCTTTTCCCATCGCCATGGCTTCGAAGATTTTCAGCCGCGTCCCGCCGCCGATCCGCAGCGGCACGATGTAGACCGCGCCCGCCGCGATGTGAGGCCGCACATCGTCCACCCGGCCGGTCACGTCGATCCCGGCGTCGTCGGCCAGGCGCTTGACGGCTGGCGTCGGTGCGCGTCCGATGATGCTGAGGGTCGCGTCAGGTTCGACCTGCCGGATGCGCGGAAGGATGTCGCGCACGAAGTACAGCATGCCGTCTTCGTTCGGCAGCCAGTCCATCGACCCCGTGAAGACCAGGTGCGCGCGCCGCTGGGGTGCGTCCGAGGGGGCGAAGTATGTCGTGTCCACGCCGGTCTGGACCACGTGGGCCGGGGTGCGCAGCGTGTCCGGATAGAGCCGCTGGAACGTCCCGCGATCCGCGTCCGAGACCGCCAGCACGAGGTCGAACCGCCCGAGCGCACGGCGTTCGAACCGGAGCATCCGGCGCCACTGTTGACCGAGCAGGTAGCGCGAGAGGGGGTTGCCGGCATTCTCGGCATGCCTGCGCCAGATCTCCGCCTCCACGTTGTGGGTGAACAGGATGGCCGGGCAGGGGAGGCGGTCCGGCAGGTTGACGATCGGCACGAGGAAGTCGCAGACGACCGCGTCGAACCGCTGCTCCCGGAAGAGGCGCTCCAGCGTGTTCCGGAACGCGTCCGACCGGTATTTCGCGACACCATACGGCACGGGGTCGACGAGGTAGCGTGCGGCGTCGAGATAGAACTGGGCGGTGCCTTTGGCCGGATCGGTCCGGGGCACCGTGTGCAAATGCGCGCAGACCTCGCGCATACCCTCGTGATCCGCCCGCGGCTGCGCGGGATCGCAGAAGGAGAGATAGGTGACCTCGTGATGTGTCGCCAGGTGCCGCATCACGTGCCACGTGCGCAGCTTGCCCCCCTTGTCGAGCGGCAGCAGCAGGTTCGCGTTGAGCCAGAGGATCTTCATGCGACGGCTCCCTCACGACGCGGGTTGAGAGCCTGCGCTCTCATGCGACCGCCAGGGGCCCTTCGGCTTCGGACGGGATCGTCAGGGGTTTGCCGGGCAGCGTCTGCACACCGTCGCCGTCAATGTGGGTGCGGTACCACAGCTCGAGGTTCAAAAGGCTCCAGAGCGCGTCGCTGCCGTCGGCCTCGCCGGAGGCGTGGGCCGCGATGAGCCGCTCGACCGCCCGTGGCTCGATGATGCCGCGCTCCCGGCTGCGCGAATCGAGGAGCACGTCGCGCGCGACGCCGCCCCACTCGCCCTTCAACCAGACGCCGAACGGCACTGGAAAGCCCATCTTCTTCCGCGTCAGGATCCCGGCTGGCAGGATCTCGCGGACCGCTTCCCGAAGAATCCACTTGGTCGTGAAGCCGCGCAGCTTCATGCGCGCCGGCAGTGCGGCCGCGAATTCGACGAGCTTGTGATCGAGGAACGGGACCCGGCTTTCGATCGAGGCCGCCATGCTCATCTGGTCCTGCTTCATCAGCAGTTCGACCAGGTAGGTCTTCAAATCGGTATAGAGCAGCCGATCGAGCGTGGTGCTGTTCCCGTTCGGCCGGTCGAAGAACCCGCGCGACGGTCCGTATGCGGATCCGGGGGTCGCGTGCGCGGCGTGGGCGGGCGCGAGCAGCGTGGCCTGGCGCTTGAGTCCGATACCTGCGAAGTTGTCGAAGAACATCGCTTCGGGCGTGCGGGGCATCGCCAGGAACGACCGCTGCGCGATGCGGCCGAGCCTCGCCGGCAGGCTGGGCACGAGCGTGTCGGCGATCCAGTGACGCAGAGGGGCCGGCACGGCGCCGTAGGCGGACGCCGCGCGCCAGTTCACCAGGGCCTTGGGATATTTCGCGTACCCCGCCAGCAGCTCGTCGCTCCCCTCGCCGGTCAACACCACTTTGACGTGCTGCCGGGCGAGCGCTGAGACGAAGTACAACGGGATGCTCGACGGATGCGCGATCGGCTCGTCTTCGTGCCAGATCAGCCGCGGGAGCGCACCGAAGAAATCCTGGTCGTCGATGACGATCTCGTGCGCGTCCGCGCCAATCGCCCTGGCGACCTGGCGCGCATAGTCCAGTTCGCTGAAGGCGCGCTGCTGGAACGCGACCGAGAAGGTCTGCAGCGGACGGTCGATCATCCGCGCCATCATCGCGGCGATGGCGCTGCTGTCGAGACCGCCCGACAGGAACATGCCGAGCGGCACGTCGGCCATCAGGCGAATGCGGACGGCCTCTTCGAGCAGCTCCCTGAAACGGCCGACGATCGCCTGATCGGACTGCCCGGTGAGCGCCGTCGACTCGCGCCCCACCGGCACGTCCCAATACTCGCGCAGCGAGACGGCGCCGTTCTCGAAGACGAGCGTGTGGCCGGGCTGCAGGCGATGGATGCCTTTGAACAGGGTCTCGGTCCCCGACAGGTACCGAGTGGCCAGCAGCTCGGGAAGGGCCGCCTCATTCGCCTCCGCCCGGAGCAGCCCGCTCTTCAGGATGGACTTGATCTCGGATCCGAACAGCAGGCGTCCGCCCGCCATGGCCCAGTACAGCGGCTTGACGCCGAGTCGATCGCGGGCGAGCAGCAGGCGGCGGCGAGGCGCATCCCAGATGGCGAACGCGAACATCCCGCGGAGATGGTCCACGCACGCGTCCCCCCACTCCTCGTAGGCGTGGACGATCGTTTCGGTATCGCACCGGGTCTTATACTGGTGGCCTGCCGCCTCGAGGCCGACGCGGACCTGCGCGTGGTTGTAGATCTCGCCGTTGAACGCAATCCAGACGGTGCCGTCCTCGTTCGAGAGCGGCTGGTGACCCGCCGCAACGTCCACGATGCTGAGGCGACGGTGCCCGAGGCCCGCATGCGCATCCGCAAACAGGCCGGCATCGTCCGGTCCGCGGTGGGCGATGACGTCCCGCATCCGGACCACCCGATCGCGATCGTCGGCCTCGAGCCGATCGGAGGCGACAATTCCTGCAATTCCGCACATGTCTTACACTGCCTCCGTGACGGCGCGCGCCGCCGCTGCGGACGTCGGCCGCGGCTGAGGCGCCGGGCTCGTCTTCCCGGCCTCGCCCTTCGCGTGGACCGGAGACGAACCCGACGCGGCTGGTGTGCCATCGACGAATTGCCGAAACCACAACTCGAGCATGACGAGCTGCCACAACCGGTGCGGGTGGTCGGCGCGGCCGGTGCGGTGCTCGTCCCAGAGACGCGCGACTTCGCGGGTGTCGAAGATGCCGCGGTCGCGGAGGCGGCCGTCGAGCAGTAGGTCCGACGTGAGGCCGGCGAGCGGCCCACGCAGCCACTGCCCGATGGGCGCCGCGAAGCCGCGCTTCGGGCGGTCGATGATTTCGCGCGGGACGCGTCGTTCGAGGACACGCCGAAGCAGATACTTGCTCTGTCCGTTCCGGAGCTTCAGGGAGGCGGGCACCCGCGCGGCGAACTCGAGGAGCTTGTGATCCAGCAGCGGCTCGCGCGCCTCGAGTGACACCGCCATGCTCATGCGGTCCACCTTCGTCAGCACGTCGTCGATCATGTAGGTCCGCGCGTCGACGTACATCGCGCGGTCCATTGGATCGGGCGACGTGCAGTCGCGATAGGCAGCCCGGAACGTCGCGAAGGGGTCGGCCTGTCCGACCGCATGGGCGAAGTCGCGCGAGTAGAGCCGCGATTTCGCGCCGGGCTCGAAATGGCCGTACCCGTGCTTCAACGCGTAGGCTTGATCCGGCGCGGACGCGAGATGCCGAAGCGATCGTGCGCCCTTCACCGACAGCGGGAGCGCCTGCCCGAGCCATCCCGCCATGCGCGACGCGGCTCCGAGCGATCCGCGCACGCGCTGTTCGAGGTGCTCGACGCGATGCCGGGCGTAGCCGGCCCACAGTTCGTCGCCGCCGTCGCCCGAGAGCGCGACCGTCACGAGCTCCCGCGCGGCCTTCGACACGTAGTACGTCGGCACCGCGGAGGAATCCGCGAACGGCTCGTCGAAGTGCCAGGCGAGCTTCGGCAGGAGATCGTCGACGCGGGGATTGGCGGTCAGCGCGTGGAACTCGCATCCCAGATGCCGGGCCACCGCTTCCGCGTGCCGTACTTCGTCGTACGCCGCGTCGTCGAAGCCCACCGCGATCGTGACCGGGGGCGCGCCGCTCGCCTCCTTCATGTAGGCGACCACCGTGGACGAATCGATGCCGCCCGAGAGGAACGCGCCGAGCGGCACGTCGCTGACGAGCCGCAGGCCGACGGCCTCCGCGAGCAGGCTGTCGAGCTGTTCGAGATATTCGGCTTCGCGCGCGGTCTCCCCGTCACCCGTGAACTGCAAATCCCAGTAGCGCGACACGCGAATGGCGCCGCGCTCGGCCACCAGGACGTGGCCCGGCGGGAGCTTGTGGACGGCGCGGTAGATCGTGTCAGGCGCCGGAACGTACAGGAGCGTCAGGTACGCATCGATCGCGTCGGCGCGCCAGTCGCGCGGGACGTCGGAGTCCACCAGCAGCGACTTGATTTCCGAACCGAACACGATCCCGCGGCCGGGAAGTTCGGCGTAGTACAACGGCTTGACCCCCAGCCGGTCGCGGGCGAGCAGCAGCCGGCGCGCGGAGGCGTCCCACACGGCGAACGCGAACATCCCGCGAAATCGATCGACGCAGCAATCGCCCCACTCCTCGTACCCGTGGACGATGATTTCCGTGTCGGAGCCTGTGCGGAAGCGATGGCCGCGCGACACCAGCTCTGCGCGGACGTCCGCGAAGTTGTAGATCTCGCCGTTGAAGACGACCTGCACGGTGCCGTCTTCGTTCGCGAGAGGCTGATCGCCAGTCGAGAGATCGATGATGCTCAACCGGCGGTGGCCGAGCCCGATGCCCGGCGCGTGGAAATACCCGGCCGCGTCAGGTCCGCGGTGCGCGACCGCGTCGGTCATCCCCACCAGCACATCGCGATCGACGGGGTGACGAGCGTCGTAATTGAAGCGTCCGGTGATACCGCACATGTCAGATTCCCGCTGCCTCTGCTTCGCGGGGGCGGGCGGCCACGCGGCCGCGAAGCCCCGAACCATACAAATCCTCGAAGGACGCCACCATTCGCTCGAACGAATACCGCTGCTGCACGAACTGACGGGCGGCATCGCCCATCTCCTGCGCGCGATCGGGATCCTGGACGAGCGCGTGCACCGCCGTGGCCAGCGCGCCCATGTCGCCCGGCGGCACCAGGATTCCCGTGGTGTCGTGTTGAATCAGATCGAGGAGCCCGCCAGCGGCGCACGCCACCACCGGCAGACCGGCAGCCATGGCTTCGATGACCCCGTTCGGAAAGGCCTCGGATCGGGAGGGCAGTACGAACAGGTCGGCCTGGGCGAGCAGCGCCGGTACGTCCTCGCGATGGCCCAGGAACTCGACCTGGCCGGCGACGCCAAGCGTGGCTGCGAGACGCTCCAGCTCGAGTCGCCTCGGGCCCTCGCCCACGATGCGGAAGCGCAGCTCCGGATGGTGGCTGACGAGCGTCGCGGCCGCCGCGAGGAGCGTCTCATGGCTCTTCTCGGCGCGCAGGTTCGCGACCGTGATGATGGTGCGCACCCCGCCGCGGCGTCTAGGCGGGCCGAACGACGTGAGGTCGACGCCGTTGGGGATCACGGCAATCGACCCGGGCGCGAGCCCTTCCGTCTCCAGGATGTGCCGCGCCGCCTGAGAATTGGCGACGACCTTCGTTGCCGATCGATAGGCGAGCCGCTGGAGGCGAATCTGGCCTGGAGTCTTGTCGGGATTCAGTTCCCGCCGGCTCCCGATTCGCACCGGCACCCTCGCCAGCGCCGCTCCAGGCAAGCCGAAGATGTTCGCATACAGGTCGCATGTCTGCACCACCGCAATCCGCTCGCGCCGGCACCAGCGGGCAAATGCCACCACCTGCGCCAGCGTCGCCGCGCGAGCAAAGCCCTGAATAGGGAATTCCACGACCGAGGCCGCCCGTTCGACCACGCGCGCGAGCCACTCGCCCTTCTTGTGGAGGCAGGCGACGTGCACCGTGAATCGCCGGTCGTCCAGGCGGCGAATGAGCTCGGACATCTGCCGCTCGGTCCCGCCCGGTTCGAACGCCGTCATGAATACGGCAATCGGCGTGTGTACGGGCAGATCCACGCCCCAATCTCAGCAAGGCGAATGCCACTCCGGAATTCCCTTTTTAGGTAAAAGCGCGCGTACATGGCCGGCAGCGGCAGGGTTTCAAGCGACACGCCGGCGGGACTGTGTAGCGGCATGGATAAATAGAGTCCAAACCGACTACACCGGGGCCGGTTAGCTCATCCGCTACACACGCTCATGCGAAGTGCTGCGATTGCGCTTGGGCCGGCGACGGGGCATCCAAGTACTGGCGGTGCCACAACTCGAACACCATCAATTGCCACAGGCGCAGAGTGTGGTCGCGGCGGCCGGCGAGATGCTCGTCCATCAACCGATCGACGAATGCAGGGTCGAAGTAGCCCCTCTGGCGCGTCCGGGGCGATCGTAGGACGTCGGAGAAGACGCCGGTCAGGCCGCCCCGAAACCAGACGCCGAGCGGCACGCCAAACCCCTGCTTCTTGCGGTCGATGATGCCGGGGGGCAGCAGCGAACGCACCGACTCCTTGAGGATGTGCTTGCGGCGGCCGCTCGCGATCTTCAGATGCGCCGGCAATGTGGCCGCGAAATCGATGACCAGGTTGTCAAGGAGCGGGACGCGCGACTCGATCGAATGCGCCATGCTCATGCGGTCCACTTTCGTGAGCACGTCGTCCGGCAGGTACGTCTCGAAATCGAAACGCATCATCCGGCTGTGATGGGGAAGCGCCTCGAATCGCTGGAATTGGGCTCCGAGGCTGGCTTCGGCGCTCCAGTGACCGAGGGACCGCCGCACGTCGGGTGTATAGAGCGCGGCCTTTTCGTCCTCCTGGAAGAACGCGATCGAGTCCAGGTACCGGCCGTTGTCGTCGCGAGAGACGTGCCGGAGGAAGTTCTTGCCCCGGAATCCGTGTGGCAGCGCCGGCCAGACCGCGCCCGCGAGCGTCCGGGCACCCGGGATCCTCAACCGGTCGAACTGCGCCACGCGGGGATGGGGCAGGTACCGATCGTATCCCCCGAACAGCTCGTCGCCCCCGTCGCCAGACAACACGACGGTGACATGCCGCCGTGCGATCTCTGAGACGTACCACATCGGGATGGCCGACGAGTCGGCGAACGGCTCGTCGAAATGCTCGACCAGCCTGTCAAGGATCGAGAGGCCGTCGGGTCGGACGACGAACTCGTGATGCTCGGTGCCGAAGTGCCGGGCCACCGTGCGCGCGTGCTCCAGTTCGTCGAACTGCGGCTCGTCGAATCCAATGGAAAACGTCTGGACGGGCGTTGGCGACGCTTCGGCCATGAGGCCGACGACGATGCTCGAGTCCACACCTCCAGAGAGGAAGGCGCCGAGCGGCACGTCGCTGATCATGTGCGATCGGACGGCGTCGGCCAGGATACCGCGCAGCGCCGTCGTGGCCTCCTCTTCGCTGCCCTGGAAGGGTTCAGCAGCGTCCACCTCCCAGTACTTGGAGAGCTCCGCGCGGCCGTCGCGCCAGCGAAGCAGATGTCCGGGCGGCAGCTTCCGCACGTTCCTGAACAGGGAGCGATCACGCGGCGCATACAGGAAGGAGAGGTAGTGGTCGAGCGCCTCGAGATCGATCTCCCGCTCCACCGCTCCCGCGGCGATGAGCGACTTGATCTCGGATCCGAAATACAAACGCCCGTGGCGTTCCACGAAATGCAGGGGCTTGATGCCAGCACGATCGCGAGCGAGGAGCAGCGTGCGCCGAGGCCGGTCCCAGAGCGCGATGCCGAACATGCCGCGGAGGCGGCGGAACGCGCCTTCGCCCCATTGCTCGTACGCGTGGACGATGACTTCCGTATCACTCGACGTGTAGAAGGCGTGGCCCGCGGCTTCGAGCTCGGCTCGCAGCTCGCGGTAGTTGTAGATTTCGCCGTTGAACACGAGCCAGACGGATCGGTCCTCGTTGTGGATCGGCTGCTGGCCTGTGGACAAGTCGATGATGCTCAGTCTCCGCATGCCGAGCCCGACGCCTGCCTCGACATGGATGCCTTCATCGTCCGGCCCGCGGTGCCGGATCACCTCACACATGCGGTGCACGAGTCCGAACTCAGCCTCGTTCCGGGAAGGAGCCAGCGCGTCCGGACGCTCGCGATCAGCGAATCCAGCTATTCCACACATCGGTCTTAACCGTTACCCTCGAAGAGTGTCGCGGCGGTCCGCGGTTGTCCAGTTGAGCTATGCACGGGTTGCGCCAATGGGGAGCCGCTCCGCGCCGCGAAAGCTGCGCGCTACGTACGTCGCGGGGCTTCCCGACGTACGTAGCGCGGGGCTTCAGCCCCGCGTTCGGCGCGGACCCGTGTTCCTCCGATCAGCACGGGTTTCACGTCTCCCGGGCCGTTCAGCGGGATGAATGCCGCGCGGGCATCGGTCGAGGCGGACTCGCAGCCCCACATGACCCCGGGCGCACGTCCCGTGACGTCAACGGCCGGGTTTTCGATTGCGGCGACGGCAATCGCCTCGTGGCCACGCCAGCTCAGCCGGAACGCCGCCGCGTGCCAGCCAGGGCCGGGGGGTGTCGTGACCTGCTCCGGCTCGAGCCTGGGCACGGCCGCACTTGCCACGCCGGCGATGAAGGTCGCGATCGTGTAGGGCAGTCCCGCGCACACGCGGACCCGCAGGCACAACGCCCGCACCACCTGACCGTATGCCGGCGAATAACTGTCGAGCCCATCGACTTCCGGGGCATTCAGCGCCCGCATGTCCCCAGTCGAGACGATCGACCGGCGGCTGCCGTCCAGGTGCTGCAGCAGGACTCCGGTTTCGCTCGGGACCTGCGTCCAATCGGGGTGGACGTGCCAGAACGCGTCAGCGGTCGTGCTGGTGGCTCCGGGCCCGAGGATGTGATCCAGGACGAGCCAGCCCATGCCGTGCAGAGCGAATACCGCCCGGCCATGCGCTTTCGGCAGATAGCCGTCGTGAATGCCCTCGACGTAATCGGCGGCCGCGTCCGACTGCCAGACGAGGCATGTCGCGTCAGCGCGCGACGACCAGTGGAAGGGGCCGCGAGGAGCAGCCTGCCCTCTGCCGTCCAGTACGACGGTGTTGTGGAGAGCTGTCGATCGGAATCTATCGCGCGTGGCGGCGTCCATCGTGTAGGTGCCCGTACCCGCGTCCACGAGGAACGGACGCCCCGCGGTGGTGAGGACAATCGAGAGGGCATCGGAGTGCGCATGGCCGCCGTTCAAATAGCCATGGCGTCCGGCGTCGAAAATCAGGTGGTCGCCGGCAGCCGTGCGCGACACGTAGTAGCCGCTCGCCGCGAGTGCGACCGAATGCGCGGCGACGCCGGCAACTCGGCCCGCGGCGGGCTCCCCGCAAAACCAGAAGGTCTCTTCCGTGGGCTCGCCGATCGCCAGAGCCGCGTCGTTCAGGATCACCGCCGCCCTGCAGAGTGTGTCGCGGCAATCCGACGATGGTCGGCCGCACACGGGAAACAGCTGCCCGCCGTCGTCGTCGCCAATCTGTGGCAGGCGGCCGGTGTCGTCCGCAATCGCGCGCAGGAACAGCGCCTGGCTCCTGGCGGACTCCTCCAATGCCGGCGCCGCTTCGTCGCCGGTCAGCCTGGCGACGAGCGCGGCCAGCAGATAGAAGTCCGTGGAATACCGATGGTAGTGCGCGGAGAGCTCCGCGTGGCCGCCGTCGGCGTTGACCTGGCGCGCCGCTTCGGCGAGCAGGATGCGCCGTCCGAGGCGGGCGCGCCGGGGGCTCGACGCTAGCTCCGGCAGGGCCTGAGCACCCACGAATATGCCGAGCGCTTCGCCCGACAAGTGAGTGTTCGGGCTGAAATACTGCGACAGATTGTGCTCGATCTGAGTGAGCTGCCGGTCGAGTCCCAGAAGGAGATCCACCGTCCAGGGAGGAGCACCGTCCGGGTCCGTCAGAGCGGCGGGGACGAAGAAGTGCAGCGCCCAGATCCACGACAACGACCGCAACGCGAGCT
>JANMCN010000247.1:0-23073 GCA_031361295.1 Acidobacteriota bacterium
CATGTTCTCGAGCACCTGATCGATCGTGTACTGGTACTCGCCCGTGTTGGCCGCCACCATCCGGCGGATCTCCCTGCGCAGCCGTGCGATGAAGCGGGCGGCCTTCATGTTGGCCGAGTAGTCGGGCGCATCGGAGAACAGACGCCGGAGATCGCGGTCGTAGAAATGGGGATGCTCGACGCCGTAGTGCCGCCGCTTGCGGGCATAGTGCGATCGGAGCGTCTTCCGGAGACTCTGCAGAGGCTCGACCTTGCGGCGGGTGCGCACGAGCATGGGTTTGCCGGCGAGCTCTTTCATGAGGCCGTCCATGTATTCGAGCTTTTTCAAGGCCGGCCAGTCGGTGTACCGCGTCCGCCAATCCGCGTCGGGCGTGAGCCACGCGGCGAATGTTTCGGCGAAGTCTTCGTCCGGGTGGCTCTGGGCGTACCAGCTGTCGAGATGCAGGACGAAACTCTTGCTGTAAGGTTTGGGGGTGTAGTAGTCCGGGTACTGCATGTACGAGGGGCCGAACAGCTGCTGCCGGCGTCGGCGCTGCCGCAGCTTGTAGGCATTGTCGATTGCGTGCCCGGCCTCGTGGCGCAGGATCTTCAGGCACCAGTCCTCGGTGCCCCCCTCGACCTCGAGCATCTGTGTGCGCTCGAGCTTTTCGAGGCGCGGGTGCGCGAGATAAAACGGAATGGCGACCCCCGGCACGCCGTCCGGCGAGAACCACTCCGCCGAGAGCCAGAAATGCGGCTCGAAGACCAGAGCCCGGGACTCGAGCTCGCGCTGGAGAACGGCGATGCGTGGCTCGAGCGCGCTGCCTTCGATGGCCAGGCCGAGCTGCGACATCCGCAGATCGAGCAGACGCTCGTCGGGCCACGACGCCCACTCCTCCGGGGGGACGATCGCATTCGGAGCATGGGCCGTCGTCCGGCCGCCCGGAGCCTCGACGTCCGCGAAATCCGCCGATCCGGAGGGGGCCTGGCGTTCCAATCCCTCAGTCTAACTGAGTTGAACGGCCCACCCGGCTGTGGTATACCCCATAAGCTCATCATCAGGTCCGGTCGGTGATATCGCGGGCGTTTTCAGGTTTTGTTCACCACTTCTCACGTGCGGTCCGCTACCATCGCCCCCGTCAGCACCATCTGCTTTCACACCCCGCCTGCAGGGGCGGGTCGCAAGGAGCGCGTATGAACGCCGTGTGTCGTGTCGCCCTGGCGGCCAGCGTCGCCGGAGTCGTGGCCTTCCCCTCGTTCGCCCAGCAGCCTGCGCCTGCGGGACCCGCGGCCGCTCCACAGACGAAGACCGCGCCGCCGCCCCCCGCCGCGCAGGAGCCCGCGGAGCCTTCCTACGAGGAAACCGTCGTGGTGAGCGGCTCGAGGGTCGAGGAGAAGCTGGTCAACACGCCGGTCACCATGACGGTCATCGGCACGCGGCAGATCGAGAGCGCCACGTCACAGAACTTTGCCGAACTGCTGCGCACGGTGCCGGGGCTCAACATCACGCAGACGTCGGCTCGCGACATCAATGTCACGAGCCGCGCCGCGACGGGCACGCTCGCCACCGGGCAGCTGGCGCTCCTCGACGGCAGGAGCCTGTATCAGGACTTCTTCGGCTTCGTCATGTGGGACTTTCTCCCGGTGAATTTGAACGAGATCAAGCAGATCGAGGTGATCCGCGGGCCGGCATCGGCCGTGTGGGGAGCGAACGCGGTGAATGGGGTGATCAACGTGATCACCAAAACGCCGAGGGAGATGCAGGGCACATCGGCGACGCTCGGTCTGGGCATGTTCGAGCGCACCGGCGGGGAGAAGGCGGGGTCGCTGTGGTATCTCAGCGGGACGCACGCCCAGGCGATCGACGATCACTGGGCGTTCAAGCTGTCGGCGGGAGGCTACGTCCAGGACCCGCTCTCGCGCCCGACGGGCATCATCCCGGGATCGCCGGTCTCTCCATCGGCGCCCCGCGGCACGCCGTACCCGGCTTACAGGAACACGGGAACCACTCAACCCAAGTTCGACGGCCGGCTCGATTATGACTTCGACGACGGCAGGCGGCTGACGTTCACGGGAGGCGTGGCGGGCACCGAAGGGATCATGCACACGGGGATCGGTCCGTTCGACATCAACAGCGGGTCCCTCATGAGCTACGGGCGGGTGAATTTCGCGCGCAAGGGGCTGCGGGTCTCGGCCTTTACCCAGATGCTCGACGGAGACGCCAGCAACCTCCTGACCCGGGATCCCGCCGGCAAGCCGATCGGGTTCGTCTTCAGCACGAAGACGAGCGACGTGGATGTCGCGAACGTGCAGACCCTCGCGAAGCGGCACGTGGTCAGCTACGGCGGCAACCTTCGCTACAACAAGTTCGACCTGTCGCTCGCGCCGAACGGCGACAACCGGACCGAGTTCGGCGTCTACGCGCAGGAAGAGATTTTTCTGTCCGACCATTTCCGGGTCACGGTCGGCGGCCGCGGCGACCGGTTCGATTACCTCGACAGCTTCGTGTTCTCGCCACGCGTGGCAGTCCTGATCAAGCCGATGCCGAACCACACGTTCCGCATGTCGTACAACCGTGCCTATCGTGCCCCCTCGGTGGTCAACAACTTTCTGGACGTCACGATCGCGGAGCGGCTCACCCTGGCGCCCGGCCTCGTCTACCCGCTGCCCGTGCGATCGATCGGAAACGCGGACCTGACGGAAACGTCGGTGAATGCCTACGAGGCCGGTTACACCGGGGTGCTGGCCCGGACGGTCATCACGGCGGCCTATTACGTGAACAAATCGAAGAACGACATCTTCTTCACGGAAGTGAGGAGCGCGCGCTACACCGCGGCGAATCCTCCGCCGGGATGGCCCCTCCCGCCGGTCGTGATCTCGCTGGCCACCGGAGGCGCGGGTTTCCCGGCACTCTTCACGTATCGGAATTTCGGAGAGACCACGCAGAAGGGGCTCGAGCTCGGACTCGACACGCCCATGGCGCGGCACGTCAACCTGTTTGCGAATTACTCGTGGCAGGGGACGCCGGAACCGAGCGGTTTCGACATCTCGGAGCTGAACCTTCCCGCGAAGAACCGGTACAACCTGGGGGCGAGCGCCGACTACGGTCGCTTTCTTGGAAGCCTCTCGGTCAGCTACTCCGACAGTGCGTTCTGGCAGGATGTGCTCGATGACCGCTATCATGGGACGACGAAGGCCTACACGCTGGTCAACGGGGGGTTCGGCGTCAAGTGGGGCGCCGGCGACCGCGTCGTGACGT
Organism: Acidobacteriota bacterium; assembly: GCA_031361295.1. GTDB lineage: Bacteria > Acidobacteriota > Vicinamibacteria > Vicinamibacterales > 2-12-FULL-66-21 > JALZOC01. The sequence continues at coordinate 3,238 of JANMCN010000247.1, forward strand.
CGGTGAAGGTGACGAACCTGGCGAATCAGGACATCCAGCAGCACGTGTTCGGCGACATCACGAAGCGCCAGGTCGTTGGAGAGCTCCGCCTGCAGCTCGGGGCCCGCAAATAGGATCCAGGGAGTCGGTCTGACGATTCGGCTCCTGGCCCTGGACATCGACGGGACGCTGCTCGACAGCGACGGCGCAATCCCCGAAGCGAACCGGACCGCGATCGCACGGGCGATCGAGGCCGGCGTCGAAGTCGTACTCGCGACCGGCCGCCGGTACGATTTCGCCCGCCCGGTGTTCGAGCAGCTCCCGGCTCCGCTGACGCTCATTCTGAGCAACGGCGCGATCGTCACGACCGACGCGGGCGAGACGCTCAGGCGCGACCTGCTGCCGCGCGAGGCCGCGCGTGACGTCCTCGGCCGGGTGCCGCAGCATCGGGCGAGCGCGGCGGTCATCTTCGACAGGCCGCGCGAAGGGCAGGTCGTCTTCGAAGAGATCGACTGGCATCATCCCAGGCACCAGCGGTTCTTCACGTCCAACCGTCCCTTCCTGCTCGAGGTGTCTCCGCTCGAGCACTGCCTGACCGAGGATCCCATCCAGGTCATGTTCACCGGCGGGTGCGCCGAGATGCGGGCGCTCTTCGACGAGCTGAGCGCCGCGGGCCGCGACTTCTCCGTCGCCCTCACCGAATACGAACACCGCGACTTCTCGCTCGTCGACGTCGTGCGCGCCGGGTGCTCGAAGGGGGCCGCGCTCGCCGCGCTGGCGGCGCGCCGCGGGTTCGACCGCGCCGAAGTCATGGCAATGGGAGACAATCTGAACGACCTGCAGATGCTGCAGTTCGCGGGCACGCCGGTCCTGATGGGCAATGCGCTGCCCGAGTTGAAGGCGCGGGGCTGGGCCGTCACCGGCACGAACGACGAGGCCGGCGTCGCCGCGGCCATCGAGACGTTTATCCTCAGCGCCGCGTCAAAGGGGCGATAGGAGTCGTTTCCAGTTTCCAGTCGAAGAAAGGTGATCTGACAACGTGGCAATGGGTATGGGGCTTCGGCTGCCGAAATCGGAAAGCACGCGCGGCAACCGCCGGCGTGCGCCCGTCGTGGCCGACGCACCGCGCGACAAGAACGCGCCAAAGAAGAAAGTGACGTCCGCGGCGTGGCAGGAGGCAAAAGCGCTCATCCTGGCGCGGCGCGGGCGCCTTGGCGTGGGCCTCGCGCTCATGCTGATCAATCGCCTGTCGGGCCTGGTGCTCCCGGGCCTGTCCAAGTACCTGATAGACGATGTGATCGGGAAGCATCGGGCCGACCTGCTGATGCCGCTCGCGCTGGCGGCAGGCGCGGCCACGGCGGTGCAGGCGGTCTCGTCTTTCGCGCTGTCGCAGGTGCTCGGTGTCGCGGCGCAGCGCGCGATCACCGAGATGCGCCGCCGGGTCGAGGCGCACGTGGCGCGGCTGCCGGTCACCTACTTCGACTCCACGCAGTCCGGTGTGCTCATTTCCCGGATCATGACGGACGCCGAAGGCATCCGGAACCTGGTCGGCACCGGCCTTGCGCAGTTGACCGGCAGCGTGGTGACCGCGCTGTTCGCGCTGGCATACCTCTTCTACCTCAACTGGTACCTGACAATCATCACGATTGTCGCTCTGGCGGCCTTCGGCGGAGGAATGGCGCTCGCGTTCAAGCGCCTGCGCCCGCTGTTCCGCGAACGCGGAAAGATCAACGCCGACGTGACCGGACGGCTGAACGAGACCCTCGGCGGCATCCGCATCGTCAAGACCTACACGGCGGAGAAGCGCGAGGAGCTCGTTTTCACGCGGGGGGTGAACCGGCTGTTCCGGAACATCGCGCAGTCGATTACCGGGGTGTCGGCGATCACGGCGTTCTCGACGCTCGTCGTGGGCGCCATCGGCGTCATCATGATCGTCATCGGAGGGCGCGCCATTCTCGACGGGCGCATGACGACCGGCGAGTTCATGAACTACATCCTCTTCACCGGGCTGATGGCGGCTCCCGTGGTCCAGATTGCCTCGATCGGCACGCAGATCAGCGAAGCGTTCGCGGGGCTCGACCGGATTCACGAACTGCTCACCATGCGGACGGAAGACGACGAGGACAGCACGCGCGCGCCGTTCGGGGCGATCAACGGGGAGGTGCGGTTCGAGGACGTCACGTTCGAGTACACCCGGGGCGTCCCCGTCCTGACCCACGTGACCTTCACGGCGACGGCGGGGACGACCACCGCCCTGGTTGGATCGAGCGGATCGGGGAAGAGCACGCTCATCAGCCTGGTGATGGCCTTCAACAGGCCGCTCACGGGAACGATTTTCATCGACGGCCGCGACCTCGCGACCGTGCGCCTGCGCGACTATCGCGCGCAGCTTGGCGTGGTCCTCCAGGACAACTTCCTGTTCGACGAGACCATCGGCGACAACATCCGCTATGGACGGAAAACCGCCACCGCCGACGAGATCCGGGACGTCGGCCGCATTGCCCACGCCGACGAGTTCATCGAGCAGTTCGAAAAGAAGTACGACACGATCGTGGGGGAGCGGGGCGTCAAGCTCTCGGGAGGCCAGCGGCAGCGCGTCGCGATTGCCCGTGCGATCCTGGCAGACCCCCGCATCCTCGTCCTGGACGAAGCGACGTCGAGCCTCGACAGCGAGAGCGAGGCGCTCATCCAGGATGGGCTCCGATCGCTCCGGGCGGGCCGGACGACGTTCGTGATTGCGCATCGGCTGTCCACGATTCGCAGCGCCGAGCAGATCCTCGTCATCGAGCACGGCGAAATCGTCGAGCGCGGCACGCACGCCGAACTGATGACGCTCCACGGCAGGTACCGGACCTTGTACGACAAGCAATACCGGCTCGAAGCGGACCGCTTCATCAACCCCGGGGAGGATTTCACGCCGGAGCCGGTCAAGGTCAAAGTGGCCGCGGCCGCCCGGTCGAACGAGAGGCTCTAGACGCGCCATTGACTCGGGGCTCGGGATTCGGGCCTGGGGATTCGGGCACTGGAAACGGAAAACGGGACACTCGAGCAAGTCATCAGATTTATGCCGCAATTCATCTACACCATGAAGGGGCTCGGGAAGGTGCATCTTCCCGACCATGTCGTCCTCAAGGACATCTGGCTCTCGTTTCTGCCGGGCGCGAAGATTGGCGTGCTTGGATTGAACGGTTCAGGCAAGAGCACGCTGCTGCGCATCATGGCGGGGCAGGAGACGCAGTTCGTCGGCGAGGCCTGGCCCGCCGACGGCATCAGCATCGGGTTCCTCGAACAGGAGCCGCAGCTCGACCCGCGCAAGACGGTCCTCGGCAACGTCGAAGAAGGGGTCGCCGAACTGAAGGCGCTGCTCACCCGCTACGACGAGATCAACGCGAAGTTCGGCGAGGAGCTCTCGCCGGACGAGATGGACAAGGTTCTCGAGGAGCAGGGCAAGGTCCAGGATCGCATCGAGGCGGCGGACGGCTGGAACCTCGATTCGCGGCTCGAACTGGCCATGGATGCGCTGCGGCTGCCGCCCGCCGACGCCGACGTCACGACGCTCTCGGGGGGCGAGCGACGACGCGTCGCGCTCTGCCGGCTGCTCCTCAGGAGCCCGGACCTGCTGCTCCTCGACGAGCCCACGAATCACCTGGATGCGCAATCGGTCGCCTGGCTCGAACGGTTCCTGAAGGATTATCCCGGCACGGTTGTCGCCGTCACCCACGACCGGTACTTCCTCGACAACGTGGCCGGCTGGATTCTCGAGCTCGACCGTGGGCACGGCATCCCGTGGGAAGGCAATTACTCGTCGTGGCTCGAGCAGAAGCAGCAGCGGCTCGAGGTGGAGGAGAAGTCGGAAACGAAGCGGCAGCGGACGCTGGCACGCGAACTGGACTGGATCCGGATGTCTCCCCGCGCCCGTCAGGCCAAGGGGAAGGCCCGCCTCAACGCTTATGAAGATCTCCTGAAGGAAGAGGGGAGCCAGAAAATCGAACAGGTCGAAATCTACATCCCGCCAGGCCCGCGCCTCGGCGACATCGTCGTCGAGGCCAGGGGGCTCCGGAAGGCCTACGGCGAGACCTTGCTCATGGAGGATGTCAATTTCACCCTGCCGAGAGGCGGCATTGTGGGCGTGATCGGGCCGAACGGCGCCGGCAAGACCACGTTGTTCCGGATGATGACCGGCAAGGAGCATCCGGACGCCGGCACCTTGCGGCTGGGTGAGACGGTGAAGGTCGGGTATGTCGACCAGTCCAGGGACTCGCTCTCGGCCGACAAGAGCGTGTGGGAGGAGATCACGAACGGGCGCGACAATGTCGAACTCGGCAAGCGCGAAGTCGCCTCACGCGCGTACGTCTCGTGGTTCAACTTCAAAGGGCGTGACCAGCAGCGCAAGGTCGGCGCGCTCTCCGGGGGCGAGCGGAACCGCGTCCATCTCGCGAAGCTCCTCAAGGGGGGCGCGAACCTGCTGCTGCTCGACGAACCCACGAACGACCTGGACGTCGACACGCTGCGTGCCCTCGAGGAGGCGCTGCTGTCGTTTGGCGGCTGCGCGGTCGTCATCAGTCACGATCGCTGGTTCCTGGACCGGATTGCCACGCACATGCTCGCGTTCGAGGGCGACAGCAAGGTGGTCTGGTTCGAAGGCAACTACCAGGATTACGAGGCGGACCGCCATCGTCGTCTCGGATCCGAGGCGGATCAACCGCACCGCATCAAATACCGCAAATTGACCCGGTAGCGCGCCCCGGTCGTCCGATGATGTCTACCTCGAGCATGGTGTTGATCTTGCATTTCAGGGGGTATTCGACGAGGTCACAGTGAGGAGGCGCCGATAACTGGCGCGTCTGCAACGGGTTGTAGGTGGAGTCCGCCGACAGTGGCGAACGTCGCTTGCCGCTCCGACACTTTGGGCCTGCCGAAAAACGTCATGTGCCAAAAAGTGGCCACCATATTGGCCCCTGTGGAACGCAAGGTGTGGGGATGAAACTGACGCCAACTCGAAGCCGTCGTCGTGAGGCGGGTTTTACGCTCATCGACATGCTGTTCGTGGTCGCGATCCTGGGCCTGCTGGCCTCGATGGCGATCCCGGGCCTGATGCGCGCCCGCGGCGCCGCCCGGGCCTCGTCGGCGCTCGGGACCATGCGGGTCGTGAACAGCGCAGAATTGACGTTCGCGATCTCCTGCGGTCTGGGCTTCTACTCGCCGGATTTTCCGACCTTGGGCATCGCGCCACCCGGTAATCCGGAAGGGTTTCTCCCCGCGGAACTATCGAGCGGGTTCACGTTCGAGAAGAGCGGCTACATCTTCAGCCTCGCAGGCACCCCACTCGGCGGGGCGCCCGCGTCGTGCAACGGGCTCGGGGCCGGGATGGCATCTCCGGGATATGCCGCGGTTGCGGATCCCCTGGATCCGAATGGCAGCCGGTATTTCGGCACGAACTCCGACGGCCTGATTTACCAGGACACGGCGACGCTCTCGGCGACCATGCCGGAGACCGGCGGACCGCCGTCCGGCCTGCCAATCCAATAGTCAGGTCAAGCGAAGGCCAGGCCCCCGGCTTTCGCGCTTCGCTGACAACCCCGTCTTCGTCATCGCCGCCGTCTCCTCCAGGCGGCGTTCCACTTTCATCGCGAGCAGCCGGCGGTTTGCGTGCCCCGTGCGGGTGGGCGCCCGCGGCACAGCTTCGGCCTGCCCTCGCCCCGCCGCGCCGTCCCGGAAGAGTTCTGTGCACGCGGTCAGGCCGTTTGTGCCGCTCACGACCCGCAGCCTGTGCGCCGGTCGCACATCCGCACACCAGGCCCTCCAAAAAGTCGCCAGAACTCCAGTTTTCGCAGCAACTTACATCTTTGGATCGACGCGGCATCCATTCCGCTATAGAGCCTGCGTCGCGCACCACCGCGCGGCGCCATTCAAGGAGCTGTCGATGCTGCGCTCACTGCTTCGCCCGGTTGTTGCCATCCTGGTTCTGTCGGCTGCGGCGCCGGTGTGGGCAGCCGACGACACCCTGTCTGCAGCACCGTCCACAGCGGTGGCGGCAGCCTGGGCGGCAGAACGGGCCCTGCAGGCGCCCTCGCCAAGGCCGGTGAACCTGATGCTCGCGTCCTATGCCGCGCTCCAGGGGCTCGACATGGCGTCCACGATCCAGGCGCGCCAGGCCGGTGCCCGCGAAGCGAACCCCTTGCTGGCCGGGGGCTACGGCCAGGCGACGGCCATGAAGGCCGCGCTCGCGTTCGGCGCGATTGGCGCGGTGAAGCTGATGGGGAAGAAGAACCGGAAGGCCGCGCTATGCACGGCGATTGGCCTGAACGTCGCGAGTGCCGTCGTCGTCGCGAACAACATGAGAAACACGCACTCCCTCGCGCGGTAAGAGCCGACGCGGTGGCAAGTCCTCACGCATGGGACGACGCCGCTCGAACGAAGGGCAGCCTGACACCTGCCCTTCGTGTCCACCGCCCGGAAGACCGCCCTACCGGCGCTTTGCCTTCGCGTTCCTGCCTTTCGCGCTGCGCCCGCCCGCAGCCTTTTTCTTTCCCGATGCCTTCGTTGCGGCCGCGCGTTTCGCCGGGGCGGCCTTGCGTTTCGCCGGGGCGGCCTTGCGCGTCGCAGCGCCGGCTGTTTTCCTGCGGGGCTTCACGGCGGCCTTCTTCGCCCCGCGCGCGCTGACCACCTTCCGGGCCTTGCGTGCGGTGACCTTGACCTGCCTCTGCACTTGCTTGACCGTCCGGCGCACGATCCGGCGCACCGCGCGCCGCGGCTTCGCGGTCTGGTCGACCGCGGTCTTGGCGGTCGTCGCCACGTAGCTGGCGGCGGCGCCCGCCCGGGCGGCCGCCTCTCCGGCCATGGCTGCCGCAGAGCCTGCCGCTCCCGCCGTGGCGCTCGCGGCTCCCGAGGCCGCGTGCGCTCCCTCCATCACCGTCCGGGTCGCAGACCCGAGTGTGCTCCCGATGGTTTCCGCCGCCTTCGTCAGGATGGTATCGTTCTCGACTCCGTCGCGCTGTGAATCATCAGCCATGGCGTCTCCTTGCGCGGCATAGTAGCAGAGCACTGCCCGCATCGGTGCACGCAATGTAGACGGATCGTGCGCCGCGCTCCTTCAGGGCATCCACGTTGAGCGAGACCTATACCTACCGTCCGCCGATTCTCGAGGAGCTGGCGCGCCACGGCCTCGTCCCCGGGCGGTCGAGCTCGCCGGGGCAGCTGCGGGATGCGGTACGAGAGTTGTACAAGTACGAGATCAAGCGTCTTCGAGGAGAGCTGCTGGCCGGCCGCTTCCCGAAATCCGAATACGCGGGCCGCGTTCTCGAGCTGCGCAGGCGTTACCGGGTCCTGTCGGTCCCGACTCATCTCTGGATCGCGCCAGCGGATGGCAGCGAGGGCTGAACCTCCGTTACCATCAGGTATGCAGGACTACGAAAAGCTCGGTCTGTTCTACCTCGGTCGCGAGCACGACCTGACGTCGGCGCGGACCCTCGACACTCCGATCCTCTATGACTCGCGGGATCTGGTGACGCATGCCGTGTGTGTCGGCATGACAGGCAGCGGCAAGACCGGCTTGTGCCTGTCGCTCATCGAGGAAGCCGCCATCGACGGCGTTCCCGTCATCGCGATCGATCCGAAGGGAGATCTTGCCGATCTCCTGCTGACCTTCCCGGGTCTCTCGGCGCAGGAGTTCAGGCCCTGGATCGATGAAGATGAAGCGCGGCGCGCGGGACTGTCGCCCGACGCCTTTGCCGCGCAGCAGGCCGACGCGTGGAAGAAAGGGCTGGCGGATTCGGGTCAGGACGGCGCACGGATCGAGCGGCTGCGTGCCGCGGCCGACTTCGCGATTTACACCCCCGGCAGCAGCGCGGGACTGCCCGTCTCCGTCTTGAGCTCGTTCGCGGCGCCGCCTGACGCCATCCGGCAGGACGCGGAGCTGCTCTCGGAGCGGGCATCCAATACCGCCACGAGCCTTCTGTCGCTCGCCGGGGTCGACGCACCGCCGCGCAGCCGTGAGCACACGATCGTGACGACGGTGCTCATGTCGGCGTGGAAGGAGGGCACGGATCTCGACCTGGCGTCCCTCATCCAGCGCGTGCAGACGCCGCCGTTCACGAAGGTCGGCGTTGTCGATCTCGACGCTTTTTTTCCGCAGCGCGATCGCTTCGAGCTCGCGATGCGGTTCAACGGTGTCCTGGCCGCTCCAGGATTCGAGCAGTGGTTCGAAGGCGAACCGCTCGATCCCGCACAGCTTCTCCACACCGCCGACGGCCGTCCGCGCGTCGTCGTGTTCTCCATCGCGCACCTCGGCGACGCCGAACGGATGTTCTTCGTGTCGTTGCTGTTCAACCAGATGCTCGCCTGGATGCGGGGGCTCACGGGGACGTCGAGCCTCCGGACCGTGCTCTACATGGACGAGATCGCGGGCTTCCTGCCTCCCGTCGCCGATCCTCCCTCGAAGCTGCCGCTGCTGACTCTCCTCAAGCAGGGGCGTGCGTTCGGCCTCGGCGTCGTGCTGGCAACGCAGAATCCCGTGGATCTCGACTACAAGGGACTCTCGAACATCGGCACCTGGTTCCTTGGCCGACTCCAGACCGAGCGGGACAAGGCGCGCGTACTCGACGGCCTCGACGGGGCGGCCGCCGGCGGCCTCGACCGCTCGGAAGCGGATCGCCTCCTGTCTGCGCTCGGCAAGCGCGTGTTCATGCTCCACAACGTCCATGATCACGCGCCGCGTGTGTTCCAGACGCGCTGGACGATGTCGTATCTGAGGGGGCCGCTCTCCCGGGACCAGATCCGGCTGCTGATGGCGGGCCGGCGTCCGCACGAGAGCCCCGCGTCCTCAGCGCGGCCGACGCGGCCCAGGAGCGCCGTTGCGGCATCAGGCGCCGAGGGAGGGGGCGCACTTCCGGTCCTTGCGCCGGGCATCCAGCAGGTGTTCCTGCCGCGCCCGGCCTCGGGGGCGCCGCCGGTCTACTCCGCGGTTGTCCTCGGGGCGGCGCGGGTGGCCTTTTCGGACTCGACGCTGGGCGTGGACGCCGCACGCGATGTCGTGTACACCACGTCCGTCACCGACGCCGCGGTGCCGGTTGAGTGGTCGGCCGCCGTGGCCGTTGACATTCAGGTCGCCAGGCTGCTCAACGCCCCGGAGCCCGGCGCTTCCTTCCAGCCCTTGCCTCCCGCAGCCGCCCAGGCCCGGAACTACGCGACCTGGCAGAAGGCGTTCGGCCAATGGCTCGCCCAGAACGAAAAGCTGGAGCTGCTCCGGCATCGGGAATCGGCGCTGACATCGCGCCCAGGAGAAACGGAGCGGGATTTCAGAATCCGCGTCCAGGACTCCGGGCGGACCGCCAGAGATCAGGCACTTGAGGCCGTGCGCCAGAAGTACGCGGCCCGGCAGGCCACCCTGGCCGAACAGCTGCGCCGCGCCGATGCCGCGGTCGGACGCGAGACCGAACAGGCGTCGCAGCAGAAGCTGCAGACGGCGCTCTCGGTCGGTGCAACCCTCGTCGGAGCGTTCTTCGGACGGAAAATGGTGTCGGCCGGGACGCTGGGCCGTGCCACGACGGCGGCGCGCGGCGTCGGCCGGAGCATGAAGGAGTCGTCGGACGTGCAGCGGGCGTCCGAGTCGGCGGGCGCGGTCCGCGCCCGTCAGCAGCAGCTCGAAGATCAGATCCAGGAAGAGACCAGGACGATTGCCGCGAACTTCGATCAGCCGGCCGCTTTCGAGCGCGTCACGCTGCTGCCCAGGCGAGGGCAGGTCACCGTGCAGCTTCTCGCTCTAGGCTGGGATCCTGACTGACACGCTGGAGGCTGGCCGTGCGGGAGTGCGCTCCGCGCGCAGGCAGCATGATCAGCCCGAGCATGTAAAGCACGAGCGCCAGCAGGCCGGCGTACCCCGTGCCCTCCGCGTTCGGCTGATACTCGATCGAGCCGAGGCTGACGCCCTGCAGCAGCGTGGTCATCAGCCGTTTCAGCATCCCGCTGTCGGGCGCATAGAGGCTTTCGAGCACGACGAAGCGCAGCACGTATGCGGCGGCAAACAGCACCGCGAGGCTCCGCAGGATGCTGGCGCGGCCGGTCACCCCCGCGAGCGCGGTCAGGATCTGGACGAAAAAATACACGCTGAAGATGACGAACAGGAGTCCGCGTTCGGGTGTGAGCAGGTTGAACATCTGTGCGGACGCGGCCAACAGCGATCCGAGCACGATGAGGCCCGACACGTTCTCCAGCGCCGGTCGACCGGAATTCATCAGGCGTTCCGGGGCCAGCGCGCGTGCGCGTGCGAGTGCGCCGAGGAGCGCCATCGCCAGCATCAGCGCCACGACCGTCGGGGGCGCGAGACGCACGGTGCTGTCGAGTCGCAGGCCGCCGAGCAGGGCGACGGTGAGAAAAATGCCGGGCAGGACGATGGCTTCTCGGAGGGCCGTCATTTCCGCGTCCGGAATACTTTCAGCGGATTGAAGTCGGACGGTTCCCGGGTGATTCCGCGCACGAGTTCCGCGCGGAGTTCGTCGGCAGACTTCATCAGCAGATCGGCGTCGCTGACGACCAGGCGATGGGCGGGCGCGAGCGCAATCGCACGGTCGACGGCTTCGAGCCCCTGTGTGAACAGCGCATCGTCGTTGTAGAGGCGCCCCCAGCCTTCCCGGTAGTAGCTGTACGCGATGTAGAACTGCGTCTGCGCGTCACGCTGGGCAGGATCGGCGCGTGCGAACGCCGCCCGCGCCTCCGGGAACGCATCGCGTCGGAAGAAGACAAGTCCGTCAGCCGTCGCCTGCGCATCGACCCGGTACAAACCTGCGCCGGACGCCAGCCCACCGGTGACCTGCGCCACCGTCTGCGGCTGCGCCGCGTAGAGCCAGATGATGAATCCCCCGTATGCGAGCGTGAGCGCGAGACCTGCCAGGCGCACTTTCACACCACGGAACTCTGCAGTAAATGTGCCGCGCCGACGCGTCTCGGAGGGTGACACTTTCGCCGCCCAGCTCGGCGGTGAGCGGAACGGCAGAAGCGCTCTTATCCACGGCGAGCGCGTTCTCTCGCGACAGCGGCCCCGAGCTCGTGCGCCTGGCCGCCCCCTCGACGATCAATCGGCTGTTCTAGGGGTTGTGCCTCAACGCTCGCGGGCTATCGGCAGCGCCGCCACGGTGCGACGAGCCTCGATGCTCACGGGGTGGCCGTTGATCGTCTCGTACTCGTAGTGCACTTCGAGGTGCGACGTCCCCGCAAACTTCACTTTCGCGACCGATTCGGTGGAAATGGGCACCCGGACGCCGTCGAGTCGCGCATAGTGGCGAATGACGTTCACCAGGCTCGTCCAGAATGACGGGTTCTTCGACAGCTGGCCCTCGACGCGCAGCAGCTCACCGCCGTCGCTGAGGACCATGCGGCCGTCCACGAGCAGCACGTCCTTGCGCCTGGGTTTGATCTCCACGTAGCGCTCGCCGTCGCCGCGTTCTCTTTCCGTGAATTCGTAGTTCTCAGGAGTCAGCTCGGAGCGGCGGCAGTCGCCGGCCTCCACGAGCTGCTGTTCCCGCTTCAGGACCTCTTTGAGCACCTTGTTGCGGATGTAATCGGACCCGGACTCAGCCACCACCGTGTACCGGAAGCCTCGCGCATCAAGCTCCGTCCAGGCTTCCAGCCACGCTTCCTGGCCGAAATGTTCACTCTGCGCGTGCATCCGCCGGTAGGCCCGATACTGGGTGAGCGCCGGCTCCCGCGGACCGATGGCGTGGTCTGGGACAGCGTCGGCGCCGCGTGCGGCGGGGCTCGTACCGACCGCCAGGGTCAGCAGCAATGTGAATCCAGGACCCCACAGTGAGAGTCCCCGCGACCGCATTCGCTGTGTACCCAGTCGCATTTCCACGCTCCGTGCTCCTCAAGGCAAGAAGCGTGCTGGACCTGAGCTCGACGTTATGGTTCCTGCCGACGCGGGCCGCGGCCTCCAGATCAGGACGAAGGTCGAGTCGCCAACCGTCGCCATCGAGCCACGCAGCCCCACGCCAGCATCGCGCACGGCAGCCCGTACTCAGCAGCCATCAGTCCTGTGGGCACCACCCAGCGGCCTCCATGCCGGGCCATATCCCACACGATGTACACGGGCATCACGCTCAGCGTCCACAAAGTCAGCGGGAGCGTGGCGGTCGTGAACAGGAAGGGGGTGAAATAGAGGAGGTACCACGGGTAGATGACGGGCGCGCAGGCGAGCGCTGCCGCCATGGGCCACGCCCATGCCGCGGGCGTGGCCGCGTGGAGGTGCAGCCGGCTCCACGACGCGACGGCGAGTCCGACGCCGACCGCGGCGATCGCCGCAAGTTGAGGCGTCGCCGCCGCCGCAATGATCCGGAAGAGAGGGCCATTGAAGCGGATATGGGCCACGACGTTCGGCACTGCTCCGAACGGGAGCGTGGGCCCGGAAATGAACGGCAGATACAGGAGCGCGAACAGCGCGGCGCCCGCGAGCGCGTCACGCAGGCGGATGCGGCGCCAGAACAGAGGCACGAGGACGATTGGCAGCAGCTTGGTGGTGACTGCCAGTACGAACGCCATCGACGCGAGAGCGGTCCGTCGCTTCGTCAGCCAGTACGCCGACGCGGTGATCCACAGGGCCCCGAGCGCATCGATATGTCCGCTGTGCGCAATCTCGAAGATGACGAGCGGGTTCCACGCGTAAGCGAGCGCGAGCCACGCCGGCTGCCCCGTCACGACGAGCCAGCGCCAGACGACGACGATCGTGAGGAGGTCGCACGCGACCAAAGCGAGCTTCATCGCGCGCGACGAATCGTGCAGCCCGACGACGAACCGGAAGAACAGCTGCGCCCCGGGCGGGTAAGGCGTGCGCGCACGCAGGCTGGGCATCTGCCGTGTTTCGGCGGTGTGCGTCGCGGCCATCGCGGGATCCGAGGGGAGCACCAGGTACGGGTTGTACCCGAGGAGCTGCACGCGTCCGTCCCAGACGTATCGCACCATGTCGCTGTCCGCTCCCGCCTGGGGCATCGCGAGCGGGACGCGAAAAGCGACGGCAAACGCGAACGCCGCAAGGAGAAGCCGGCGGGGCGCAGGATCCTCGTTCCAGACCCGCGCCAGCATCGCCGCGTATGCGCCGCCAGCGACACCGACGCAGGTGAGGAACAGTGGGGAGCCCAGCGGAGCTCTCGTGATCACGGTCACGAAGACCGCCGTCAGGAACGCAGTCCCGGTGAGCGCGAGCGACCACGAAAGAGACTTCATCGGAAGAATGGTTTGGATTATAAAGGACGTACTCATGGCTTCGACATCGTTCGTCAGTCTGGCTCTGCTCGCTGGAGGGATGCTGCTCGGAAGCGGCACGGCGGCACGCGCGCAGAACCCGGGATCACGCGCGGCGGAGACAGCGGCAGAGCAGGAACACAAGGCGCGGGCCCTGTCCCCGTACCGGAGAGGCTTTCTGGAGCGACAGCTGCTCGAGATCGAGCACGCCGGCGGCTTCGGCGTCGCCCGTGGACTCTTCGTCACCTCGGGCGACATCAAACGCGGAGCGGGTCCCTCCCTGGGGCCGGCGTACGGAAAGACCTTCGCGAGCGGGGCGGTGCTCCAGGCAAAGGCCGTGTTCTCGACCCGCAACGCGAAGGTTGTCCAGGTCGCCCTCCAGTCGCCCGAGCTCGCCAGACGCACGCTGACCATTCGCACCCGCGTGCGCTGGCAGGACGTACCCGACGTGGCGTTCCATGGCCTCGCGCCAGGTGTTCGTCGCGAAGCCGGGGGGTACGACGAGCGGCAGACGGAGGTCAGCATCGGCGCGGCGTTCAGGCCTGAGCGTCTGCTGCGGTTCGGAGGCGGTCTCGCCCTGCAGCGCTTCGACACCGACGTCGCCTCCGAGACCGGACCCGCGGCGGGCAGTCTCTTCGCAGGAGTGCCGGGTGTCGGGGCCGATCCGCAGTATCTTCACGGCTACGGCTCTGCGGGCATCGACTCTCGCGACAGCGAGGGCTACAGCCGCCACGGCAGCCTGCTCCGCGCGACGCTTCACGATTACCGTCAGCAGAACGACGGTCCATACTCGTTCCGCCGCATCGACGGCGCAGCCGAGCAGTATGTGCCCATCCTCGGCGGAAACTGGGTGCTCTATCTCGGGCTTCGCGCCTCGACGACGAGCGCGGACGCCGGAGAGTCGGTGCCATTCTTTCTCCTGCCCGATTTGGGCGGACACGATCTCCGCGGGTACAGCAACTACCGCTTTCTCGACAGGCATTCGCTCCTCGTGACCGCCGAGTACCGGTGGTACGCGCAGGAATTCCTCGACGGCGCCATTTTTTACGATGCCGGCAAGGCCGTCTCGCGCCGCGCGGATCTCGATTTCACCGGGCTCAGACATTCCTACGGCGCGGGAGTCCGGTTGCACGGATCGCGGGCGACGGTGCTCAGGATTGAAGTGGCAAGAAGCCGGGAAGGGACGCGGTTCATCCTGGCGTTCAGCCCGGTCGGGGAGTAGGCCGTCGATGCGCAGGTCCATCATTCATCCGCTCACTGCTCTCGTCGTCCTCGCCGTGGCGCGCGCGTCCGGAATCGTCGGCGCGCAAGCGTCCCGGACCGCCCCGACGTTTTTCGACGACGATCCCCTGAGCATGATTGTCGATACGCAGGACGCGTCGAAGGCGCAGTCCCGCGAGCTCTCGCTGGTCTACGACGCCAGCATCAACCTCATGGGACGACCCGGCCTGCGCGTCGTGGGCCGGGCCGAGAGCATCAACACGATCGACGAAGTGCCCGATTCGGCCTGGTTCACGAATCGGAAGGCCCTCGCCCCGGACGAGATCAGGCGCGGCGTGACAGACGATGCGGGCCCTGCCCCCGGGCAATGGACCGTGAGCCGCAAGTCCAACGGCGTGTCGCCCGGCTTCACCATCACGGACCAGCGCGGCCGCCGCTACTTCGTCAAATTCGACCCGCCGGGTCTGCCGGAGCTGGCCACCGGAGCCGAGGCTGTCGTCACCCGTCTCTTTCACGCGCTCGGGTACTACGTCCCGCAGGTGAACATCGGCACGCTGCGCCCGGAGAACCTGGTGATCGGACCCGACGCGACCGTCAGGATGCCGGACGGATCCCGGCGTCGCATGCGCCACACCGACATCGAGGAACAGCTGTCGCGCGCCGACCGTCAGGTGGACGGTACGTACCGGGTCAGCCTCGCGGCGGCTCTCGAAGGCAGGCCGCTCGAGGGGTTCAAGTACGAAGGTACCCGTTCGGACGATCCGAACGACATCGTGCCTCACGAGAATCGCCGTGAGCTGCGCGGTCTGCGGGTGTTCAGCGCCTGGCTGAATCACACCGATGCCAAGGCGATCAATTCGATGGACACCCTCCTGCCTGTGAATGGCCGGTCGATCGTCCGCCACAACCTGATCGATTTCAATGCCGCGCTCGGCAGCGCAGGCATCGGCCTGCGCGAGCGACGGGATGGGTACGAATATCTGGCGGAGGTCGGCGCCGCCGGAAAGGCCCTGCCGGCGTTCGGGTTCAAGCCACGTGGCTGGATGCGGATCGAGTACCCCAATTTTCGAGGCATCGGCCGATTCGAGTCGAAGGCGTTCGAACCGGAACAATGGCGGCCGCGGGTGCCCAATCCCGCCTACGTCCGGTCGCGCGCGGACGACACCTTCTGGGCCGCGAGGAAACTCATGGGCCTCCCGGACGCCGTCATCCGCGCGGCCGTCCAGGCGGGTCAATATACAGATCCTGGTGCGGAGCGGTTTCTCGGCGATGCGCTCATCGAGCGCCGCGACAAGATTGGCCGCGTCTGGCTGACGGGCGTCAATCCGGTGATCGATCCGGCGCTTTCGGCCGCCGGGGCACTGACGTTCCGGAACGCGGCGGTGGACTACGAGGTCGCGACGGGGCCGGGTTCGTACCTGGTGAAGTGGTATCGCTTCGACAATGGCACGGGGGACTCGGAGGAGATCGGGACGACGACCGGCCAGCCTCCGTTCCGCGCTCCGGCCGACCTGCGCGGATCCTTCGTGCGCGTCGATATCAGCGCCGTGGATGGCGGGAATCCCTCCTGGAACCGGCCGGTGCGCGCCCACCTCCGCAGGATCGGCGGGGGCTGGCAGCTGGTGGGGTTCGACCGCATGCCAGACGCTCCGCCGATGCGTGCCGGACTGGTCGGCGCTGAACTCAAGTAACCGGGCGTTCGTTACTCGTCACGCTCTTCCTGGTAGCTCCGGCCCAGCAACAGTCGCCGGGTCGCTTCGACCGTCAGCCCGAACGCCAGGTGCGATCCGAGCGCGGACGCGTGGCGGACCAGCGGGTAGTCCGTGGGGGGCCCCGCAAATCCCGCGAGGGGAACTCCAATCTCATCCGCCAGGAGCCAGACGGCGGCGCCGAACGGCAGCCCGGCTGCCGCGGCGGCATCTGGTTGCATCTCGGCGACCGCGCCATAGAACGCGCCCGTCAACGCGCCGAACGCGTAGTGGACGGCGGAGCCCCCGACGCGCTTCCCCAATCGACCGAGCGGTCTGCCCGAGACCGCCTCCGATATCTTCGATGCGGCCTGCATGGTTGCCGGTTCGTCGGAGAACGTCCCATCCGTATCGTTCGGGCTGGCCGCGTGACGCGTTTCGTGACGGCCGCTGTTCGTTTCCGTCGGCCCGATCAGGTGGTTCACGCGAACCATCACCCACGCGCCGGCCAGACCTCCCGCCGCGCCCACAGCGGCGGCAATCAGTGGCTGCCGCCTGCGTCGTGGTCCGCTCGTGTCTGGTGTCTGTCCTGCTCTGCGATTCGCCATGCGTGTCGCTGAAGCACGCCCCGTGCCCGACAGGTGTCCGCTGTGCAACATGCGAGGCCAGGAGCCTCGCATGAAACGAATCGCGATCACGGCGGGCCGGCGTGCGCGATCGCCCGGTCGGCGCACGGGACGTCACGCCCCTCCAATGCCCACCCCGTCCGCCGGCGCGCGGCAGGGCGATGGTACTATTCCACCCAGAATGACTCCAGATGCTCCGGCGGGTGCGTGGCTGTTCCGCTATCGATCGTCGCTGCCGGTTCCCCTCGCGCTCATCCTCGTCCTGGTGCGGAGAGGCGAGGTAGCCGCCCCCTGGATCCTTGTCGTGGGACCGCTGCTCGCAGCCGTCGGTGAGGCGCTGCGGTTGTGGGCGGTCCGGCATATCGGCACGATTTCACGCACGAGGACGACGCGGTATGGACCGCTCATTGCCGGCGGGCCCTATGGGATCGTGCGCAATCCGCTGTACGTCGGAAACTGGTGTCTCTGGACGGGCTTCGCGGTCTGGTCGGGTCTGCTCTGGATGCTGCCTGTCGCGTGGGTGCTGTTCGTCCTGCAGTATCGCGCGATTGCCCGGTGGGAAGGCTCGTTCCTGCGCGGCATCTATCACGAGACCTACGACGATTACGCGCGGAACGTCCGGGCGTGGGTGCCGCGCTGGCCGCCGCACGCGGCCCCGTCTCCAGGGCGCGTCCATCCGTGGAGAGACGTGTTCTTCAGCGAGCGCGGCACGCTCATCGCTGCGGCGGTGATGGCCGTGCTGCTCACCGTCAAGCACTGGGTATTCGGCTGAGGCTGGGCCAGCGCTTCGCGATCGGCCCGGAGGCGCGACGACCTCGAGATCGGTTCCAGGCTACGTGAGGATCTCCTCCAGGACCCGCCGGACCGCGGCGACCGCTTCGTCGTGGCCGTCCGCCTCGCGCGCGGCGCGCGCCAGGCGATCGGCCGCGTCGGTCCCGGGCAGCAGCGTGGTCTCGTCTCGCACGGCGCGGACGATCATTCCCGCTCCGGCGGTGAAGTTCGTGGCGGGGTCGATCAGGACGAAGCTGCCGGTCGTGCGATTCCTCGCATAGGCGTCGAAGGCGATCGGCCTCGAGGTCGAGACCGTCACCGCCCCGATTTGATTCAGCTCCAGCGGGGTATCGACCTGGGCCGTCACCGTCCGGGTCGCATGCTTCAACAGGTACGTGCGGGCGGGATCGAGGGCGCGTTCGTCCATCCAGACGACCTGCGCCGAGAAGCGGTTGCCCACGTCGAGCGATCCGGACGCCAGGAGGTCGCCCCGGCTGATGTCGAGCTCGTGCTCGAGCACCAGGGTGACGGACATCGGGGCGATCGCGACGTCGAGATCGCCGTCGTATGTCACGATCCGCTTGACTCTCGACGTCCGGCCGCCCGGCCACACGGTGACGGGATCGCCCGGGCGGATGGTGCCGGAGGCGATCTGGCCGGCGTAGCCGCGAAACGAGTCGTCGGGCCGGACGGCGAGCTGCACGGGAAACCGGAAGGGCTTGCCCGCCGACGGGCGGTCGACTTCGACCGTCTCCAGGTATTCGAGGAGGCTTGCGCCCTTGAACCAGGGGGTCCGTTCGCTGTGCGCGATGACATTGTCGCCGTGAAGCGCGCTCAGCGGAATGGCGTGGAGGGCCGCGCCCTCGAGAATCTCGGAAAAATCCGCGCAGGTCGCGTCGAACACGCTGCGGGCCCAGCCCACCAGGTCCATCTTGTTGACGGCCAGTACGAAGTGCGAGATCCCGAGCAGTCGCGCGATCTTGGCGTGCCGCCTGGTCTGCTCCAGCACTCCATGGCGGGCATCGACGAGGAGGATCGCGACGTCTGCGGTCGACGCGCCGGTGGCCATGTTGCGGGTGTACTGCTCATGGCCGGGGGTGTCCGCCAGAATCCATTTCCGGCGCGCGGTGGCGAAGTACCGGTACGCCACATCGATCGTGATCCCCTGCTCGCGCTCCGCCTTGAGACCATCGGTGAACAGCGAGAAGTCGATCGGGCCCGCGGTCCGGCTCTTCGAGGCGGCCTCGACGGATCGAATCTGATCCTCGTACACGCCCCGCGAGTCGTAGAGCAGCCGGCCGATGAGCGTGCTCTTCCCGTCGTCCACGCTCCCGGCCGTGCAGATGCGCAGCAGGTCCGCCATCAGAAGTAGCCCTCGCGCTTCTTCATCTCCATCGAGCTGTCCTGATCGTGGTCGATGACGCGGAGCTGACGCTCCGAGTGACGGACCGAGACGAGCTCCTCGATGATCTTGGGGACCGTGTCGGCGTCCGAGCGCACCGCGCCCGTGCACGGGGAGCACCCGAGCGACCGCATGCGGCACATGACGACCTCCGCCCGCTCGCCCGGCATCAGCGGCACGAATGGCTGCTCCCGCATGAGGAGCCCGCCGCCCCGCACGATGACCTCGCGGGGCTTGGCGAAATACAGCGGCACGACCGGGATGCGCTCGGCGTCGATGTAGTGCCACACGTCGAGCTCGGTCCAGTTCGAGAGGGGGAACACGCGGATGGTCTCCCCCGGCGAGATCCGTCCGTTCAGCAGGTGCCAGAGCTCCGGCCGCTGGCGTTTGGGATCCCATTGCCCCTTCTCGTTGCGGAGCGAGAACACGCGCTCCTTCGCCCGCGAACGCTCCTCATCCCGCCGGGCGCCTCCGAAGGCGGCGTCGAACCCGCCGGCGGCGAGCCCGTCGAGGAGCGCCTGCGTCTTGAGGAGGCCGCAGCAGCGCTGCGTGCCGAGGGCGAACGGCTGCGCGCCGTTGGCGATCGCGGCCGTGTTCGTGTGCACGATCAGCTTCGCGCCGATTTCGCCGGCATACCAGTCGCGGAACGCAATCATTTCGCGGAACTTGTAGGTCGTGTCGATGTGCAGCAGCGGGAACGGCATCGGACCAGGGTGGAACGCCTTCTGCGCAAGACGCAGCAGGACCGACGAGTCCTTGCCGATCGAATACAGCATGACGGGCCGCTCGAACTCCGCCACGACCTCGCGCATGATGTGGATGCTCTCGGCCTCGAGCATGCGCAGGTGGTCGAGCGTCGGAGCAATCGTGGCGGGGGGCGGCAAGGTCTGTGTCTGCATAGGTCTACCGGACGGGGGCA
>JANMCN010000288.1:0-7593 GCA_031361295.1 Acidobacteriota bacterium
GTTCGCGTCCGCGCGATCCGCCACCGCCGCCGCGACCACCGCCGCCGCCCGAGCCCCCGCGGCCGCCGCCGAAGCCACCGCCGCCGCCGGCGTGTTCCGGCTTGGGCCTGGCCTCGTTCACGGCGAGCGCGCGACCGCCGAGCTCGTATTCGTTGAACTCCGTGACGGCTTTCTGCGCTTCCTCGTCGGTTGCCATCTCGACGAAGGCGAACCCGCGCGCACGCCCCGTGGCCATGTCGCGCATGACGCGCACGGTTTCAACACTGCCCGCCTTGGCGAACAATTCCTGCAGCTCGGCTTCCCCTATCGAATACGGCAGATTCCCGACGTATAGCTTGCGACCCATGTGTGGTGCTCCTGCTCTGCCCGGCTGACGCCCGCCGGCCCGCGGACTCCCGTGTCCGCAACTGATTCAAGGAAGCTTAGAGGGCGAGTGGGTGTCCACTCCTGTCGCTTCGGCGTACTCGGTGAGGGGAGCGAGTCGGTTCTCGTCGGCTCTGGAGCGAGAGGCAAAAGCAGGCGGCTAAACTTCAACTACCAGCGTTAAGGTTACAGGACGCCCGGGGCTTCCGCAAGGAATTTAGGAATGTCCACCCAGCACGGAATCGACGTCAGAAACGTGAAGCCTGCCTGCTCGTAAAAGCCCTTCGCGGTGATGCGGCTGTCGAGATACAGGCGGTCCAGCCCCTCGGACGCCGCACGCGTCGCGACCCACCGCAGCAGCGCGGCCCCGTGCCCCTGGCCCCGCGCGTGTTCATGCGTGACGAGGTCATCCACGAACAGGTGCTCGCCGCGCGACAGCGTGTGAGACCTGCGGACCCCGGCGAGCGCCACGAGCGTCCCTTCCTCGAAGGCACCCACGAGCTGGTAGCCCTCGCACTGCTGTCGCCGCACCTCGGCGAGGAACGTCTCCGGGCGGATCCGATCGCGCAGCGCCGACATGAGGGGGAAGGCCTCGGCGATTTCGGTGTTCGATCGCAATTCGCTGAAAGTACGCATGCTGCCTCAATGGAGCCGATACAGGCGGATCCCCTGGGATCCAACCGCCATCAGCTCGAAATCCCGTCTGCCGGCAAGCGCGGCGACCACCTGATCGGCCTCGGGGCCGAACCGCGCCGGATGCACCATCACGTGCGTGACGCCCGCGTGCCGCATCGCCTGGATCGCCTCTTCGCGGGGAAAGTACCAGAACACATCCGCGTACGCCGTATACGACGCTGGCGTGTATCCGCTGTAGCCGTTCATCAGAGGCCGCCAATGCGCCGTCGAGTTCAGGACGTACTCGCCGTTTTCGAACACGGCCTGCCGCGGATAGAACGGCACTTCCGCCAGCACGACGCGCGGCTCGCTCGTAAGGAGCCGGTAGATCCCGGGCACGCCGTCGAAGCGGCGATAGTCGAATGGCGCGCGCAGTGCCTCCACGTTCGCGACGGCCAGCAAGGCGATCGCAACGGCGAGCGAACGCCGGCCGGGATATCGCACGCGGAGCGATGCGAGGCCGAGTCCGGCGAGCGCGGACATCCCGAGCAGGAACAGGTTGCCGAAGCGCGCGGCCGCTCTCAACCCGTGCATCGGCGGGAACACTCGGTATAACCACCCATACACGGGCGTGCGGGTGCCGAGCGACAGGATCAGGCCGACGCCCGTGATCGCGAGCAGCATCAGGACCCGTTCACCCGGCAGCGTGCCCGAGTGAGCCGCGGTCGACTGCGGCAGGGGCCGAAGGCGCCAGAGCGCGACCATCGTCAGGGCGATGACGACAACGCCCGGAAAGAAACTGTCCACGGGATCGCGGAAAAAGCTCCGGCTCCACGTCGAGGCGTGAATGGTTCCCGCGGCGGTCAGATATCCCTTCAGCGAAGCGGAATACTCCGCCACATTGTCGAGCGAGCGCACCATGCCGTAGTCGACGGCGACCCGGTGATACGGCGCCCAGAGCGGCGCCACGGCAATTGCCGTGAGGCCCGCCGCCAGCGCAAACATCGGCAGCACCTTTCCGGCGCCGCGCAGCCCGTGCGGCAGGCGGACGAGTAAGGCGGTTCCGATGATGACGGCGCCAAACACGGCAAGATATCCGGAGGTGTAGGCCAGCACGGCCATCCAGACCGCCAGCCAGACCGCGTCGCGCGTCCGGTGCGTGGACAGCAGCCGATCGGTCGCGAGCAACACGAGCGGCAGCCCGTACAGATGCAGGGCCTGCACGTGCGGCAGGCGCGTGAGCGTGTGCGTATTGAACGCGAACGTCGCGCCGGTGAGCAGTCCGGCGATGGGGTCCCCGCTCCACCGATAGAGCAGGACGAATCCGGCGAACGCGGTCAGCGCAAACCCGGCAATCACCATCAGATTCATCACGAGGACAGGTGATCCGCCAGCCCACCGGATGGGTGCGCCGAGCAGCGCCGGCACAATCAGCGGCTCGGAGAAGGCGAGCGTGTCGTGAGCGGGAAAAAAGATGTTCGCCTCGAACAGGTGTAACGGCGATCGTGGCAGCTGATGCGCCACCCACGCCATGATCCACTCGTTCAGCTGGGCGTCATTGTTGTCGTTTCGCGAGAGTCTCCCCGGGGCCGTCGCGAGAGGCCAGGTGTGGACCACGGCAAGCAGCGCACAGACGACCGCCGCGCCGGCCCATGCACGTCGCCCGCTCATCGCCGCTCGAACACCCGCACGTCCATTCGCGCCAAGGTCAGCATTATCTCAGATGGCACTTCGTTTGTAGGAGCGGAACGGTCAGCTCGGTCTTGCTGATGGAACGGAGAATGGAAATGACGGTCACACGCCGGCTCGCGGGGCTCATCGCCGCGCTGCTCGCCATCGCCACGCTCGGCTGGACGGCCCTCGCCCAGACGGCATCCAACACGCAAAAGGAAGAATTCACGGCAAACGCGGTGAACCTGTCGAACGTCGGCGCGACCGGGGCTTCGAAAATCGAGATCACGGTGAACCGCTACACGTCCGATGCCTCGCGGGATCGCCTGATGTCTGTCTTCCGCGAGAAGGGAGCCTCCGGGCTGCTGAAGGCTCTTCAGTCAGAGCCGCCTGTCGGAAACATCCGGGCTCCAGGGTCGCTCTCGTACGACTTGCGGTACGCCCGGGAGCTGCCTGGACAGGACGGCGGCCGTCGCATCGTCCTGGGAACGGATCGCCCGGTCGGCTTCGCCGAGGCGTCCAACAGGCCCAGGACGCTCGACTATCCATTCACCCTCATCGAGCTCCGGGTCGACAAGGACGGCAAAGGCGAGGGTAAACTGACCATCGCCGCGAAGCTGACGCTCAACGACAACGTCCTGGTGATCGAGAACTATGCCGATCAGCCGGTCATGCTCACGGAGGTCCGCAAGCGCTAACCGCCGAACCCGGACGGCCGGTCAGGTCGTCCGGCCCGCCGCTCGTCCCCCCCATTTGATGCCCGGCGCCGACCGCAACGTCGCAGGGGTTGCGCGACTCGTTCCTGGAGTATTTCGCCGACGACTCGGGTGCGCTCGCGCCCGGGCCGAGTCCGCGCCCGCTGGTTCGTGGTTCCGTGGCCGATGTCGCGGAGCCGTCCCGGTAACGCCCGTCCTGAATGAAACGTCAAGCTCCACGATAGACTGGTAGGCCACCGGGCGGCCCGACCGCCCCGCGTATGACGCGGCGTGCGCCAGTCCCAACTCCCTATGAGCAGAGCTCGTCGTGCAGGACTCGTACTCGGGGCCATTGTCTGCGCCCCGCTGATCGTCGGCGCACAGGATCGGCTCAAGACCCTGCCGGGATACGACCAGTTTCAGAGAGTGAGCCGCGACATCCCGACCGCCGTCACGTCTGGAGCGCTCGACGCGACCTGGGTCGATGCCAGAACGCTGGAATACGTCCGGGATGGCAAGCGGTACCGCTTCGAGCCCGGCTCCAGGACCACCGAGGAAGTGTCGGCGGCCAGCGCATCGACGTCGGTCGCACGCCAGCGGCAGGTCCCCGAACGAGGCCGGCAATTCGACGTCTCCGAATCGCCGGACGGCAGGTTCAAGGCGTTCTACCGCGACCGCAATGTGTGGATCAGCGCGGCGGGCGGCTCCGAGATCCAGGTCACGACCGACGGGAGCGAGAAAGATCGCATAAAAAGCGGCACCGCCAGCTGGGTCTACGGAGAGGAACTGTCCCAGATCACCTCCATGTGGTGGTCGCCTGACAGCACCCGGCTCGCGTATTACCGCTTCGACGAGAAGAACGTCCCCGACTATTTCCTGCAGCTGGATCAGACGGCGCTGCAGAGTGCCATCGATGCCGAGGCATATCCGAAGGCCGGTGTCTCGAACCCCGTGGTGGACCTGTACGTATACGACCTGTCTGCGAAGAGGTCGCTGCGAATGGACGTGCGGAACGGACAGCCCTTCGATAATGCCGTGGTGGGCCACTACGTGTACGGCGTGCAGTGGTCGGCCGATGGTCACGCGCTGCTGTTCCACCGCACGAACCGGCGCCAGAACATCCTCGAGCTCGCGGCCGCCGATCCCGCGACCGGCGAGACACGCGTCGTCGTGCACGAGGAATGGCCGACTGGGTGGATCGAGAACAGCCCGGCGATGCGGTTCCTGGCAGACGGCAAACGCTTCATCTGGCAGTCATCGCGGAACGGCTGGAGCAACTTCTACCTGTATGACCTGAGCGGCGGGCTCCTCGCGCCGCTCACGACTCACACGACATTCGAGGTGGACGCCCTCGTCAAGGTGGATGAGGCCGCGGGTGTGCTGTTCTATACGGCGCGGGACGGCGACAACTACCTGAAGGTGCAGCTCCACCGCGTCGGCCTCGACGGGAAGGACGAGCGGCGGTTGACCGACCCCGCCTTCCATCACACCGTCGGCAGCTGCGGGGGTGAGGCGCTTGGACGACGTGCGCCCCGGGGAGCCTGCGGCATCTCACCGGACAACAGGTATTTCGTTGACGTCTACCAGGCCCACGACCTGCCGCCGGCGACGCGGGTGTCCGATGCGACGAGCGGCGCGCCTGTGTCCGAGCTTGCCGCCGGTGACCTCGCGCGGTTCACGCAGCTCGGCTTCCGTTCGGCGGAAATGTTCACCTATATGGCCGCCGACGGCCGCACGGTCCTTCATGGTCTCGTCCAGTTTCCGTCGCACTTCGATCCGGCGCGGCGGTACCCGACGCTCGTCGGTGTCTACGGCGGTCCTGCCTCGTCCGGAAGCACGGCGCGCGAGACGTTCGTCGGTCCGAACCCGCTCGCCGAGTACGGCTTTCTCATGCTCACCCTGGATTCACGCGCGGTCCCGGGCCTCGGCAAGCGGACGCTGGACGCGCTCTACGGGAAGCTCGGGCAGGTCGAAGTGGACGACATGGCGGAGGGGGTGAAGGCGTTGTGGACCCGCCCGTACTTCGACAAGACGCGCGTAGGCATGTACGGAACGTCGTACGGCGGCTATTCGGCCGTCATGTCGCTGCTGCGTCATCCGGACATCTTCGCCGCGGCCTCCGCCTCCTCGCCCGTCACGGCGTGGTACCACTACGACACGATCTACACGGAGCGGTACATGGGCCTGCCCCAGGAGAACAGGGCCGGGTACGACGCGGGCAGCGCCATGACGTACGCCGCGAATCTGCGGGGACGATTGCTGCTGTATTACGGCACCGCCGACAACAACGTGCACCCGTCGAACGCGATGCAACTCGTCGCGGCCCTGCAGCAGGCGGGCAAGAGTTTCGATCTCCAGGTCGGACCCGATCGCGGTCACAGCAGCATCAACACCGACCGCATGATGGAGTTCTTCATCGAGAACCTCGTCGTGCATCCGCCCTCCACGTCCCTGCAGTGAGCGGCGGTCCGAGCCCCGCGCGCCGCCTCGCGACTGCGTGCTGATGGTCCAGCTTGCCAGCCGCAAGGTCGCGGCGATTGCCGTCCGCCGACCGCTGCTCGGCAATACGGCACCGGTTTCTGCGCCGCGGCGTCCTACCTGTAAGGGGGGATTCGCGCTCCGACGCGTGGACCGGCGAGGTGTGCAGAAATGCACGTACACGGGCGCGCAATCCCGCTATGATGAGAGACCACCATGAGTGAATCGCAGCCCGAACGGCGCCCGAAGGCACGGAGTGCCGTCTCGAAGACCCCCAGCCCACAGCGCGAGGTCTGCCCGAAATGCGGCAGCCCGAACGCCCGGATCATCGGCCGATCCGAGTCGTTTCCCATTCTGTATTTCAGATGCGAGGATTGCCGCCGCACGTCGGTGGGGCCAGCGGTCTGACGGCAGCGACCGCCGACAGCGGCCGTCCTGGTCCCGAAATGAAGCCGGTCCGGGCCTCCCTGGGGCACGCCACCTGGGCGGGAGTCTACCTGCGCCAGCCCGACCGGCCGCCGTATCGATTCGCCTGCTGCAGGCGTTCCACGTTCCAAATCTCGCCGCACGCGCCGCACCGCCAGTAACTCGCGGTGTCCGGATTCTTGCTTGTGGTCGAGATGTTCTGGGAACGGCAGAACGGACAGACGGTCGGAGGCGCCACCGCCGCGTCCTGACTGCGACCGGGATCTGACACGGAACTCTCCTGCGCTGGGCTTTGATGAGGACTGAAACCCGTCGCAGGACTCAGGAAAGCGCGGACACTCGAGTATACACCGGGCGGGAGGCCGTTACTTGAAAACCCGCAGGCAGGAGCGAACCCGATGGACCCACTGCTTGCCGCGCTGCTGACCCGCCAGCGGGATCGAGGGTTCTCGGATTTCGCTGGAGCGAGCGCCGTCCTCACGCTGCCCATCGCCGATCGATTGCTCAACGACGCTATGACCGAGGCGCTCCCACCATCAGCGCCTGTCCGGGATGTGCAGCTCACGTCGCGATCGGGCAACCGGATCGGAGTACGCTTCAGAATCGGCGCCGCGTCGTTCCTGCCCCCGTTCAACCTCACTCTTGTCATCGAGCGTCAGCCCGATCTGCCGCGCTCAGCCGTCCTGGTCTTGAGGATGGAAATGGGCGGGCTGCTGTCGCTGGCCGGCCCTGCGCTGCGCTTTCTCGACGCGCTCCCGCCGGGCGTGCAGGTCGAGAAGGATTTGATTCTCGTGGACCTGGCGACGCTGCTCGCGCAGCGTGGTCTCGGCGAGCTGCTCGAGTATGCCGAAGAGGTGCAGATCACGACGACGGAGGGGTCACTCGTCGTTGGACTGCGGGCGCACGTGCCTGGCCCTGAACGCCGCACGGGGCACGAGGGATGAACGAGCTCTTCGACGTGACCTGTCCGTATTGCGGCGAGCAGGTGGAGATCTATGTGGAGCCGGATGTGTCCGGCCGCCTCGTGCAGGACTGTGAAGTCTGCTGCAATCCGTGGCTGATCCGGGTGATGCAGGAGGATGGGGATCGGTGGCTCGAGGTCGGGAGAGCTGACGGTTCAGACTGATGCCGTTCAGCGAAGCGGTGTCCCGTTCCCGCCGGCGGCCATCTGGGCCTCGGTCGGCGCGACGCCCGTGTTGTCGAAGAAGATCGACCCTCCCGATGTCGTCCCGAAGGCCCGCTGGCCGCTGAAGGAGATTGCAATCGGGACGGCTGTCGCATAGAAGGCCGTCTGCGTGATCACGCCGTTGCAGTCGGCGGGGCCCGCGGCTGCCGCGGCCGCCGG